>CAMPKL010000118.1 GCA_946887065.1 uncultured Bryobacterales bacterium | reverse complement strand
GTCGTTCATCAAGATGAAGCCGACCGGCCGGCCGGCGGAGACGGATTCAATGATGAGATGCAGCCGTCCCGGCGCCTTCAACCCTTCCTCGTGCTGCTCGCGGCTCCACTCCCACACAAACCGCTCCTGCGCGGCGGCGCGCTCGATGCCCATGACGTAGTCCAGGTCGGCCTCCGTCATGCGCCGAAACCTCACCGCGTCTGAACTAGCCAAAATCAATCTTTGATCTACCGGCAAAAATTATTCAGCCGCTCCGCGTAAACCTCATCGGGATGCCGCGGGTACTCCAGTGCTTTTGCCTGCGCCATCTGTCTCAGAAAAGTTTCGCCGCGCGTGATGGCGACATCCGGATCGCTCTCATATGCCGGGTCGCTATGCGCTTCGGCCAGGGTGATGACCTTGAACTCCAAGTCATCGAGCAGCTCGAATAAATCCGGCAGCATCAGCCCGGTGAAGGCTCCAATGTGCAGCAGCAACGTGTGCTTCACGTCGCGGTCGAACAGCATTTGTGCAAGCTCTTGGCCGCCTTCGAGCGACTCCTCAGCCGCGTCCAGATACAGCGACATGAGGTCCTCAACGGCATCTTGATCTCCCTTCTCCAGGCAGCGCGCATACGGCGCGTTCCACATGTAATCGCCGAAATCGATCGTGACTTGCGCCGTGCGGTAGCCCTGCTGCTTCAGATAAGCCCGTATCTCGCGACGCTTCTCCACCGTGTCGCCCTCGCGCAAATAGGGGTAGCGGAACCATTTCCAGTTCTCGCCCGCCATCAACGCTTCGAGCGCGGCTTCGTTCTGGTCGATGTTGCGCTTGAAATCCTCGGGGGTGTTGTCGTGAAGGCTCATATGGGTGAACGAATGGCTCGCCAGCGGGAACCCGCCTTCGCGCCAGATCCGCAACACCTCGTTCTGTACGGCATCCCCTTCGGCTCTGCCCGCATTGATGAATCCGTAGAATTCAACGCCCGCGGGCTTGAGATTGGCTACGAACGTCCGCGCCACGTCGGCGCGCGTCACTCCGGGCGGCAGATTGCCATGGTTGGGCAGGTCGTCAAAAGTGAGGGAGATTTCCTGAGCCTGGAGGCCGACGGCAAACAGTGTGAGTAGGAGTAGGCGGGTCATGGCGTTGTGAGATTCAGTCTAACTGTTCGCTACACTCCCTTTCATGAGCCAAGCTGAGCAAGACCGGCGCATCGATTACGTGGAATTTGGAGCGACCGATGTGGAGGCGACCAAAGGCTTCTACTCCGCCGTCTTTGGTTGGGAATTTACCGACTACGGACCGGACTACACGTCGTTTGCCGACGGGCGCCTCAGCGGCGGCTTCGCCAAGGTGGGGAATGTGGCCGGCGGCGGCCCGCTTGTGGTGATCTACGCGGCGGACCTAGAAGGGCTGCTGGCTTCTGTCAAAGGCGCGGGAGGCAAGATCACCAAGGACATATTCTCCTTCCCCGGGGGGCGCCGCTTTCACTTCAAAGATCCGAGCGGAAATGAGCTGGCGGTTTGGTCGGACCACTAGAGGATCAGGCCTCTTCAAGTCTCGCGAGGCGCCGGGCCAGTCCTAGCGGCGGAATAAGCGGCGCGGCAAGGCAACGATCCACCCGATAACGAGCACCATCCCAGTTAAGATTTCCACCCAGATACGGAACCATCTGGAATCCATCGGGTCGGGCGGCTGCTCGACCTGGTCGCAGCATGTAGGCGGGAGCCTGGCGATGATGGACGTATCCGAACCTGCGTACCGATAGTTGTCGCAACACGACGCCTCGAATGCAGCGATTGCCTGTTCGAGTTCCTCCGCCGTTTCGGGCTGCTTCTTCCAAATGCAATGAACGTCGTCGACGGGAGCCCATCCAATCATGTCTGGAGCGACCGCATGCGGAGCGCCGCACGAGATGCATCCCTCATTGACGACGTAGAAATCGCCCGGCGACGATTCAGGATGGTTCTCCTCCTTGTGCGGATTTGCAGTCACGGACTGATCTTACGTCGAGCGTGGGAGAATTTTCTTCAAACCTGTAAGAATATCCGCCCGGACGCGACTGTCCAAAGTGAAGGGCGAATTTGGACGCATCTAAGCAAGACGGCCTCTACGAGCAGGCTTCTGCCGAACACAGCCCGGCGATCGCTCGTTTGGCCCGTGCCTATGAGGCCGACGCCGATAAGCGCGCCGAATTGCGCCAAGAGATCCACATCGCCCTGTGGCGCAGCTTCGCCGGCTTCGACGGCCGCTGCTCGCTGCGGACGTGGGTTTACCGCGTCGCGCACAACTCCGCCGCCAGCCATGTCATCAAGAGCAAACGCGCTAAGGCCAACGGCTTCGTCAGCCTCGACGATCTAGAGCCGGAGCCGGCGAACACTGCGGCGGACGCTGACCGTCAAGCAGCTCTGGGCCGCCTACTGATGCTGATCCAGAGCCTCAAGCCCATCGACCGCCAGGTGATTTCGCTCTACCTCGAAGGCGAGGACGCCGCCTCGATCGGCGAAATCACCGGGCTTTCCGCCGGCAACGTCGCCGTCAAAATCCATCGCATCAAGGCTCTATTGAGCCGCCAGTTTCAACAAGGAGGAAGCCATGCCGGATAAGCCGACTCCCCTTAGTCCCCAAGAACTCTGGCAAAGCCAGCCGGAAGAGGAGATGAACATGACGCTCGCAACCATCCGCAGCACCGCGCTGAAGTTCCAGAACAGGATCCGCCGCCGCAACATCCGCGAGTACGTGGGCATCGTCATCGGCACCATCATGTACTGCGGCTTCATCCTTTACCTGCCCGGCATGCTCACAAAGCTCGGCGCCGTACTCATCTTGGCCGCGATGTACTTCAGCGTCTACCAGCTTCATCGGGACGGCTCGTCCGAAGAAGTCCCCGTCGATGCATCCGCCGGCGACTGCCTAGCCTTTCACCGCCGTGAACTAATCCGTCAGCGAGACATGTTGCGGCGAGTCGGCCCCTGGCACATCGGTCCAGTCATGCCCGGGTTCCTTCTATTCTTCGCCGGCACGTGGGTGAGCAGCGTGCACGACACGAGGGCCGCGCTCATTATGACGATCTGCTTTGTGCTCGCCGTATCCGTGTTCGCCTTCGTGTACTGGCTCAACGTCCGCGCCGCCAATAAGCTGCAACAACAGATCGAGGCCCTGGGCGAGTAGGGGATCAGGGACGCCCCACGATCTTCGGCTACAATGCCTCCACGGTTGCTCCGTCTTTTGCGTCAGCAATCCAAGAGCCCGACATGGACGCACTGCTTTCCGATTTTCGCTTCGCCATCCGTAGTCTCAAGCGTACGCCCTGGTTCGCAGCGCTAGCCATCCTCATCCTCACCGTCGGCATCGGCGCCAACATGGCTTTGTTCAGCCTGTTGGACGCCGTGCTGTTTCGATCGTTGCCTTATCCCGAAGCCGACCGGCTTGTCAGCCTTACGAGCGAAACCCTGGAACGGAAGGGCGGACGCGTCCCCGTCGAGGTATTTGAGGCGCTCAAGGACCGTTCGGCGACGCTTGAGTCGGTCTCGATCTTCAATCCAGGCGGCGGCCTTTACCTGGGCGCGTTGCGCACCGCCGAGGGTCCAGTGGTATTGTCTGGCCGCCGGGTTTCCGCGAGTTTCATCGATCTGATGGAGGTCGAACCGCTAGCTGGCCGAGGCTTCCTGCCGAATGAAGACGGTCCGGAGGCGCCCCCCGTCATCGTCATAGCACCCGAAGTTTGGCAGCGATGGTTGGGAGGAGATCCGGAGGTTGTAGGCAGCACCATCTATGTGGGCGACATCCCCCACAAAGTCGTCGGCGTCATGCCGCCGGGCTTCGGCAAGTACGTGGGCGGCAGCCTGACCACCGATTTCTGGACGCCTTACGTACGCGAAGACTTGCGGGATGAGGACTTGAAACGCGGGTATGAGGCGGTCGCGAGGCTTGCGCCCGGCGCTACGCTTGCCGCCGCGAGGCAAGAGCTGGACGCCTTCGTGGAAACGCTGCGGCCGGAAGGTTGGCAATCGGAAGGCCGCACGCTAAATGCTGTATCGATCAAGCAAGAGATCGTCGGCGACTCGGCCTATCCGCTGCAGCTCCTACTGGCCGCGGTCGGCGTCGTGTTGCTGATTGCATGCGCCAATCTCGCGCAACTGCTGCTGGCCCGTTCAGACAGACGTATGAATGAATTCGCTACGCGGAAAGCGATTGGCGCCAGGACGGGCCGCTTATTTCGCCTGTCGTTGATGGAGAGCTTGATCCTGGCGACGGCCGGCGGTTGCGGAGGGGCCGCGTTGGCCTACTGGCTGTTGCCCATCATGGTGCGTTTGGCGCCGGCTGAAATACCGCGCATCAGCGAGGCCGCTATCGATGGGCGAGTCTTGCTGGCAACCATTGGTTTTTCGGTGCTGACCGGATGTCTGGTCGGTGTTGGCCCGGCACTGCGGTTGTCGCGGCTCTCCGTCATCGGGGCGATGAAGCGCGGCTCGGGCAATGCGACTTCGCAGAAGTCTCTCTTCCATGCGGCATTAGTGGTCGTCCAGATCGCTTCCTCGATTACGCTCTGTGTGCTGGCCGGTTTGATCGGGCGCAGCTTTCTCACGTTGCTTCCGACGAATCCAGGCTTCGAGGCCGAATCTCGTACAGTTCATCACCTTTCCATGCAGACCGTTCCGGTCGAGGCTCGCGTGCAGAGGTTGGAAGAGTTGCTTCAGCGGGTGGCGGGCCTACCGGAAATCACAACGGTTGCGTATGGGACCAATGTTCCGTTTGCTTCCGACGATGGAATTCGCACGATTCGTGACCCCAGAGGCGAAGAAGAGATGGAAGCCGACATTCGCGTGGTCACGCCGAATTATTTCCGTCTGCTGCAGATGCCCATCGTGCAAGGGCGCCTGTTCGCCCCAGCCGCCGGCGGTCGTGTTGCGATCGTCAACCGAACGCTGGCGCGGAGGTTGGCGCCTGACGGCGACGTCGTTGGCCGCATCATCGAGCGCGCAAGCGGGGGCGCTTGGATCCAGTATCAGATCGTGGGCGTGGTGGCCGATGCGCGATCAAGCGGCGCGACGGCGGAGGTGTGGAATGAAATGTACATCCCCCATACCGGCGGCGTCCCGCTCTTTGGATATCTGATTGTTCAATCGCCTCTCGCCGCCGGCGTGATCGACAGATTGCTTCGCGAGCAGATCCACGCCTGGGAACCGACGCTGCCGGACATGCCTTGGCTCAGGGCCGAGCGGATTGAGGATCTTATGAGCGCATCCGTTGCCGGACCGCGCTTCGCCGCGACCTTGAGCGGAGCCTTCTCGGCATTGGCTCTCCTTCTTGCGGCTACCGGCGTCTTCGGCCTAGTGTCTTATTCCGTTTCACAGCGCCTCCGCGAGTTTGGCATTCGCGCGGCTTTGGGCGCTCAACCGGCGGACCTGCTGACGACCGCTCTCCGTGCCGCACTCCTTTCGACGGCTGCAGGCGTAGCCTTGGGTCTAGCTGCAACGCTTTATCTTGTCCGGTTTGTTGAGAGCCAGCTCTACGCGGTCCAGGCGCTTGATCCGCTGACGTACCTCGCGGCCAGCGCCGTCATGCTCTCTGCGGCAATCTTCTCCGCTTACCTGCCCGCACGGCGTGCCGCGAGAGTCGACCCAGCCGAAACCCTACGGGCCGACTGAGCAGGGGGTTGGGTCTTCGGAGATTCGCGACTATCCAGCTTCGCCGGCGTCTCAACCAGAATCGACATCGTCAGCGATGCGAGCGCGGCGATCTGCAGCGCGGCGCGAATCGCATGGCCGTACTCCCATTGAGCACGCAGTTCTTCCCACCCGGGCGGCAAGGCGCCGGGACTCATTAGGGCGACCTCGGCGTTAACAGGCGCCACGCGAATCCAAAAAACCAAGTGGGCCAGGGCAACCAGCACAGCCGCTAACAGAGACCACGCAAGCGAGGAACCCCGCTTGCGAACAAGGAACACAAGCGCCGCGCTCGAGAACAGCGCGCCAATCTCGAAAGCGGCTCCGAAGCTTCCGAATTTTGCGTATAGCGTGTGCGCAATGGTGAGCCACAACTCGCCCTCGTAGCTCATCTTGGCCGGCATTTCCAGCAGATGACACAATGCGAGCCCCATACTCAGGGCTACGAACATCACCGTCCACAATCGCCAAACCTTGACTAGCATGCGCCGTCCTCCGGTGGGGAGATGGCCACAGGACGAGCGCCGTTACCGTCATCCCGTCCGCCGGAACCCTGCAATGGCGTACAATTCGGGGTTTACCGGCAGCGATATGAGCATCAAATCGGACAAGTGGATTCGTCGAATGGCTGAGCAGCACGGCATGATTGAGCCGTTCGAACCGGGCCAGGTTCGCTACGACGGAGATCGCAAACTGATCTCCTACGGCACGTCGAGCTACGGCTATGACGGGCGTTGCTCGAATGAGTTCAAGATCTTCACGAACATCAATACGACCATCGTCGATCCCAAGGATTTCAACCCCAGAAGTCTGGTGGATTTCGTCGGCGACGAGTGCATCATTCCGCCGAACTCGTTTGCGCTGACCAGGACCGTGGAGTACTTTCGCATCCCGCGCAACGTGCTGACGGTGTGCCTGGGCAAGTCGACCTACGCCCGCTGCGGCATCATCGTCAACGTCACGCCGCTGGAGCCCGAATGGGAAGGCCATGTGACGTTAGAACTCTCGAACACCACGCCTCTGCCGGCCAAGATCTACGCCAACGAGGGCGTGGCGCAATTCCTTTTCTTCGAGTCGGACGAGGTCTGCGAAACCTCGTACAAAGATAGGGCAGGCAAGTACCAAGGACAGCGCGGCGTCACGCTGCCCAAGACCTAACGCGCCATCATTTCGCGGAACCCTTCGTAGGGATCCCATTGCGGACCTTTGCGGTTCGCTGGAATCTCATCCAGTGCGGCCTGCAGTTTTACACGCGCCGCCTCGGCTTCGGCCGAACCCTCGCCCGCCGCTATCGGATGTTCTTCGAGCACGTCCGCCGGGACATCGTAGAGCCGCCCATCCTCGTAAAGCTTGAAGCGTTTGTCGCGCGCCCACAGATCCAAGTGCGTGAACGCTTCTTTCATGGCGCCTGGCCGCGGGTCGTGCCAACAGATGATGACGTCCTTGGCGTGATCGCTCTCGCCGCGGATCAGCGGCATCAAGCTGACGCCGTCCACCGGCTGCCCCTCGGGAGCCGTCGCCCCGCCGGCATCGAGGACCGTGGCATAGAGATCCGTCGAATCGGCCAGCTCATCGACGACGCGGCCCGGGGGCACGTGCCCCGGCCAATTGATCACCAGCGGAACGCGTGTCCCGGCATCCGTCGGCGCTCCCTTGCCGCCGGGTATGGCGGTATCGCCCAGCATCGAAGTGGTCGGCCGCGGCGAGCCGTTGTCGCTGTAGTAGATCACCAGCGTGTTTTCTCGCAGACCTAATTCGTCTAGTTTGTCGACGACGCGGCCGATGCAGTAGTCCATGTACTCGACCATGTCGGGAAAGTACTTCGTGTCGTTCTTCAGGCGGTCGCCTTCGGCCCAATCGGCGCTGCGCGGCGTCGGATTGAACGGGTCATGTGTCAACGCCATCGGGTAATAGACAAAGAACGCCTCGTCCTTGTTCCGCTCCATAAAGCCGTTGATGTGGTCGACGTAGAGATCCGGGCCGTACTTGCCTTTCGTGTCGGGCACGAGACGGCCGTTCTCTTCGATAGTCGGATCGCCGTAGCGGGAACCCTTGTCCTCGGTTTCGCCCGCATGCCACAGGAACCATTCATCGAAGCCGGCCTGTTCTGGCTTCATGCCCAGGCCGCGGAACTCCGGCTCGAAGTCCGGCGGATTGTAACTGTAAAATTGCCACTTGCCCGAGATGCAAGTCTTGTAGCCCGCCTCCTGCATTTGGTGTCCGAACGTTCGCTCGTCGGGCCGCATAATGCCGAAGCCCAACCAGTTACGGTAGTTGTACTCGCCGGTCATCAACTGCAGCCGGGTCGGCGTGCAGAGCGGCTGCGCGTATGCGTTGGTGAAGCGCATGCCTGTCGCAGCCAATTCATCGACGCGCGGGGTGTCATACGATGTGCCGCCGTAGGCGCCGATCGCCTCGTAGCCGAGATCGTCGGACACGATCAGCACGACGTTGGGCTTGCGTCTGGCCGTCTCAGATTGGTCGCTGCTGCCGCAGCCCATCCAAGACGCGGCTAAACCTGCTGCGGTCGCTTCGATAAACCGGCGGCGCGAGGGACTCATGGCCCCCGATTCTAGCTCAGTTTCGCGGGCGGCACAGCGGCGCCTCGCGCGCGGTGGCGGGCTTCTTCGCGCGCGAGGCCGTCGGCTAAGTTCCGCAACTCGTGCGTCTCCACGTCGCTTTCATGATCGGCGATCGAAGCGGTCAGTCGCGGCGCCGCGCAGCTGACGAAGGCGTTGACGGCCGCGGGGTCGAATTGGGAGCCGGCATTGGCTTTCAGAATTTCGACCGCCGCGGCGTGCGCGAGCCCCTTGCGGTAGGGCCGATCGGTGACCATCGCATCGTAGGCATCCGCGACATGAACAATCCGTGCCGCGACGGGAATGTCCTCGCCGGCAAGTCCCCAGGGATAGCCGCTGCCGTCATGGTTCTCGTGATGCAACTCCACTA
>CAMPKL010000117.1 GCA_946887065.1 uncultured Bryobacterales bacterium | reverse complement strand
ACGGCGACGCGGTTGCGCAGTCCGGCGTCGGAGAGGACGGCTTCGGCGCTGGCGAGCGGTTGGCGAACCTTGATTTTGTGTTCGGTGCGCACGCGCAGGCCGAGCGAGACGACGTTGCGTACGGTGGCCATTTCCTCGGAAAGGGCCAGATCGATGAGCGATTCGTCGACGGCGGGCATGTCGGCCAGGTGGACGCTTTCGGGCGCTTGGGAGTCAACGCGGCAGACGATGTTGCGGTAGATCTCGTCGGCCATGAAGGGCGTAAAGGGCGCCGCGAGCTTGGCGACGGTGGTTAAACACTCGTAGAGCGTGGCGTAAGCGTCTTGCTTGTCGGCGTCGAACTCGGACTTCCAGTAGCGGGCGCGGCTGCGGCGCAAATACCAGTTGGACAGCGCGTCGACGAAGTTGTTGAGCGCCGTGGCCGCCTCGAAGGCGTGAAAGTCGTCCATCTGGACGCGGACGGTACGCGTGGTAAGGGCAAGCTCAGAAAGAATCCAGCGGTCGAGCAGCGCGCGCTGGGCAACAGGCCGGCCTTTGTGCCCGGCGGGGTCGAAACCGTCGATGTTGGCGTAGATGGTGAAGAACGAGTAGACGTTGCGCAGCTTGAGCGGAAACTCTTTTTGAATGGCGCGCACGTTGGCCAGGGAGTGCCGGCGCGTATTCCACGGAGCGGAGCTGGCCAGAAAAAACCAGCGGAAGGCGTCGGCGCCGGGAGCGGCGGAAACGGGGCTTTCGATGGTGACCCGTTCGGCGGCGGGAAGCCAGGGCACCTCGTTGGGCATCACGGATTTGCCCTTGGCGTTGATCTTGGCGCCGAGGAACTGGCGGTCAGAGTCGGACAACACGACGACGCGGCGCGGCATGCCTTTGCCGGGGTTCATGACGAGTTCGACAAAGCAATCGTCGCGGCCTGGGCAGTAGGCCTTCATGGTTTGGCCCGGCTGCAGATCGAGCGCTTCGAGGTCTTCGCGGGCGATGAGCGCTTCGCCGGGTTTTACTGTGACCGCGCAGTCTTCGGCGGTGACGACGGCGAAGTCTTGAGCGACGCGGTCGAGGATGGCGTCGGGCGGCGTGTAGTTGCCCTTGGATTTCGACTCCTTCTTGCCGGAGGGGTCGTTGACGTGTCCCAGCACGATGCAGGTCTTGAAGTCGTGCGGGTAGTCGCGAATCGGGTCGAGCCCGAGGCGCTGTTGGCACTCCTTGTCGAAGAGCAACGTCGAGATCATCAACTGCGAATAGAACCAGCCGCGCGTTTGGTCGATGGCCTCGGTGATGTAGTCGGCCGGGAAGGATTCGTTGAACTTGTCGAAGCCTTGATGCGGGAAGCCCCACTGAGCGAAGGGCATGCAGCCGGAGTCGAACCAGCAGTCGATGACTTCAGGCACGCGGCGGTAGACGCCGGGTTCACCGGGCTCTTGCCAGGTGACGGCGTCGATCCACGGCTTGTGGACCATCAGGTGATCAGAGAGCGCAGGATTCTCGGCCTTGGCTTTGTGCCAGTAATCGAAAGCATTGCGATTCTTGAACAGGATCTCATCGACAGATGAAGGCGACTGCATCTTGCCGCTCTGGTCGTTGATCCAAACATTGAGCGGCGTGCCCCAATAGCGCTCGCGCGAGAGCGCCCAGTCGACGTTGTTGCGCAGGAAGTCGCCGAAGCGGCCTTGGCCGATGTGCTCGGGGAGCCAGCGGATGGCGGCGTTGTTCTCAAGGACTTCTTTGTTGCGCGCGGTGGTCTTGATGAACCAGGCCGGGCGGGCGTACTGGATGAGCGGATCTTCATCAGCGCGCCAGCAGAAGGGGTATTCGTGCTTGTACTGCTCGCGGTGCAGCAGGAGGCCTTTGTCCTTGAGCAGGCGGATGAGCAGCTTGTCGGCGTCTTTGACAAACTCGCCGGCAACGTCGGGGACGCCGTCGGTGAACTTGCCGTCGGGATTTACCGGGCAGAGCAGCGGAACGGAATCCCAGCCCTGTTTATAGGAGGCGACCGTGTCGCGGTGCAGCTCAAAATCGGCCTCGCCGAACGCGGGTGCGGCATGGACCAGACCGGTACCAGAATCCAACTCGACGAAGTCGCCTGCAAGCACCTTCCACAAGGCCTTCTCTTTGGCGCCGGCGGCGTTGGTGATTTCGAGGTCCTTGTACTCAGGGTAGAAGTAGTCAAAGGGCGGGACGTAGGCCTTGCCGAGCAGTTCGGAACCTTTGAACTCGCGCTCGACAGGCAGATCGCGGCCGATCTTTTGCGCGATGGTTTCGCGCAGGGCGGCGGCGATGATCAGGCTGCGGTCTTCGTCCTTGACCTGCACGTAGTCGAAATCGGGTTTAACGGCGACGTATTGGTTGGAGGGCAGCGTCCAGGGGGTCGTCGTCCAGATCAGCAGCGCGACGCTCGGATCTTCAACCAACGGAAGAGTGACGTAGACGGAGGGGTCTTCGACTTCCTTGTAGCCCTGGCCGACTTCCCCGGCGGAGAGCGCGGTGCCGCCTTGGGGCCACCACCAAACGATTTTGTGTCCTCGGTAGAGCAGGTCTTTCTTGACCAGTTCGGACAAGGCCCACCAGACGCTCTCGATGTAGGAGCGGTGATAGGTAACGTAGGCGTCTTCCAGATCGGCCCAGAAGCCGATCTTCTCGGTCATGCGCTCCCACTCTTCGGTGTAGCGGAAGACGGACTCGATGCAGCGGACGATGAAGGGCTCGACGCCGTACTCTTCGATGGCCTCTTTGCCATGGATGCCGAGTTCTTTTTCGACCTCGACCTCGACGGGCAGGCCGTGGGTATCCCAACCGGCCTTGCGCGGCACGTAGCGGCCGCACATGGTTTGGTAGCGCAGGAAGACATCTTTAAAAACGCGCGTGAGGACGTGCCCGTTATGCGGCAAGCCGTTGGCCGTGGGCGGCCCTTCGTAGAAGGTGAACTGAGGTCGCCCTTTGCGGATTGCGAGGCTTTTTTCGAAGATGCCGCGGCTCTTCCAGAACGCGGCAATCTCCCGCTCCCTGGCGGCAAAATCGACGATAGCCTGGGCTTGTTCGAACTTGGGCTGACTCATGGGATCGAAACGACTAGTGTAGCGTCGCTCGACGGAGGATCACGAGAGGGTCTGCTCAGCGTTGCTGCGGATGCCCATTTCGCTCCGTCTTCCTGCGTGAAGGCGCGCGGCGCGTAGCGGCGACCTCCCCAACTTGAGGTCACAATTTGTGACTTCAAGTACTCGAACTCCTCGAGACCGAGTTGTTCAAATCTCCAATCATAGGAAGCCGCCGATCGCTGGAGCTATCCTACGTAGGGTTTTCACACCTGGCCGGCGGGATGTCGAACGAGCAAATCAAGGAAGGCCTGAAAGTAGCCGCCTGGCTCTCCCTGATGTCTCTGTCGGAGTGGCTGATAGACGATAGAACGCCCCCACATCAGCCTCTCTTAGGAGGGATTTGCCTGGTGGCGGCGGCGACGGTTCTCTACAAGAACATCTCCCGCTGGATTGGCCCAGTCAGCCAGTTTGTCGTAATCGTTCCGGTTATTGGTGCCGGGATTCTCGCCTCTTTGTTTATTGCACGCGACCCCGCGCAACTTCCCGAACCTCAAGAACTTCCGTTTACGGAGTCAATCGTATTTGTTGCCTCTGTGTGCATTGTCGCCGCTCTAACGCGGGCCTTCGGCTCCCGCCCGATGAACAGACTCGACCGATGGTGTCTAGCAATCGCCGGTTTGTTGTTGTTCTTCCCGGTCGGCATCTTCTTCGGGAGTGAACGCAGCATCGCAGGAGTGATCGTAGCACCCGCGGTCCTCGCGATAGCCTGGCTTGTGGACAGGGCTCGAAAAAACGGAGATGAACGAGATGCAAGTTTCTTGGCCCTGCCGCACAGTGCGGGACCACGGGAAACCTGGTTGTCGACACTATCCGATGCGACCTTCGGCCCAGTCGGCGTTATCACGGCGCTGATTATCGGGATCGCGGTGGCCTTGAGCACACTAAGGCACGAGGTCGACGACGAAGACGAGCGAATCCTTGTTGCGTCCGCCCAACAGATTGTCGCCCTCTACAACCAATCGGACTTCACGGGGATCGCGGAATCGATGCTGGATGACCTCAGCCTGGGCACAGACAGGCTGGAGCTTGCGCAGAGGCGAAGAATCTTTGCGAACACACTCCGCATCCTGAACGAAGCCACGGGACCGTGTGACGAATCCATCGAGGACTATGGCGTCAGCCGGGAATGGGCTCCGAAGTTCCACATACGACTTGGTCTAACGTGCCGCTACCGGCCGATCAACATAGTGCTCGTGTGGGGCAAACGGCAGAACGACCCGGTGCTGAATCTGATTGGCTATCAATTGCCGGTGGAATACTATTTTGAGATACCGGGGCTCCGAAACAGTGCCCGTCAGGTCTTAGACGATCCCCCTTAGCGCTTAGTAGAGAACATGAGCACTTCACGCTCCCTGGCGGCAAAACCGATAGCCTGGGCTTGTTCGAACTTGGGCTGGCTCATGGGATCGAAACGACTAGTGTACCGTCGCCCGATGGGCGATCACGAGAGGCTGCGATCCTCAACTATGATCGGGCGTGGAGGCGCTGATGTCCCACGTTAAGAACTGGATTCCCGTGCGGATGTCACGCAGGGATTTCTTAGCACGAAGCAGCCAAGCGGCGCTCCTCGCCGTCACCGCGTGTTCCCGGTATCGCCAACCATCCGAAGCGGTTGCGGAAGAGACCGATCTGGAAGCGGGAATCATCAAGATGATGGGGGACCTCCGGGTTCCCGGATTGTCTATAGCCGTCATCCAGAAGGGCGCGGTGGAGTGGCGTCGAGCATTTGGCGTCAGAGATGGCGCTTCTGGCATGCCCGTTGATGACGACACGCTATTCGAAGCGGCCTCGATGAGCAAGCCGGTGTTCGCTTACGCAGTCATGAAGTTGGTTGAGAAGGGCGTACTCGATCTTGACAGACCTCTCACCGAATACATCCCGGAGCGCTTCGTCGAAGGCGACCCTCGGTTGGACCTGATCACGGCCCGTCAGATTCTTTGCCACACCAGCGGGTTTCAAGATATCCGGTCAGGAGAAAATCCGCTCAAGATCCATTTCGCGCCTGGGGAGCAGTGGCAATACTCGGGCGAAGGCTATGCGTACTTGCAGTCGGTGGTGACGGCGTTGACTGGCCGTGTGGATCAAAGCGATTGCAGCAGCTATGAAGCGGAATTGAAAGTGTGCGGCACCGATTTCGATGCGTATATGAAGGCGAACCTGCTTATGCCCCTGGGAATGGATTCGTCCACCTACGTTTGGGATGATGCCTTATCGTCGCATATGGCTCGACCGCACGACGATCAAGGAAGGCCGTTGACTCCAGGGAAGTACACCGCTCCCGACGTTGCCAGATATGGCGCGATGGGCGGCCTGCTCACGACGGCCACGGACTATGCGAAGTTTCTCATCGAGATCATCGATCCGAAACCGGCGGATGCGTTTCGACTGACTCAAGCCAACATCGAGGAAATGCTCCGTCCGCATGTGAAGGTCGAGGACGGACCAGGCTACGAGATTTCGTGGGCGCTCGGGTGGAAGATCGCGCAGACAGAGGAGTTCGGCGAGATCGTCAGCCATGGGGGCGATCAGACGGGCTTCCACTCTATTGCGGAATTCTCGCCCGAAAAAATGTCGGGGTACGTAATCCTGACCAACGGCGAGAACGGATGGAAGCTGATTCAGGAGCTCGCTCCGGGCATTGCGAGGCGGGTGCATTCCGGCTTCGCGGGTTAGCGGCGGCTGGTTGAGTGGGCTTCCCGATCGCGCCATCCCCGATAAATTCCGTGGTCTCACGTCGCCTCGCTGGAGGTACAATCTGCCCAGGTTTGGGTCGGATAGGCGAAAGGAGCGGAGTCATGAACAAAGCAAGAACGGCGTCTTTAGCGTATTGGTGCATGCTGGCCGCGTGTTGCAGCGGCTTGCTCGCGTTGACGGGTTGCGGGAATTCCGCTGAAGGAATTGCCGTCGACGACGACGACCTCGGCGGGATCGTCACGGGTCCTTCTGGGCCCGAAGCCGGAGTCTGGGTCATCGCAGAGACCACCGACCTGCCCACCAAGTTGGCCAAGATCGTGGTCACCGACGATGAAGGCCGCTACGTCTTGCCTGACCTGCCCGACGCGAACTACTCGGTTTGGGTGCGCGGCTACGGTTTGGTGGATTCCCCCAAGGTCGAGTCCCGGCCCGGCGAGGTCCTTAACCTCACGGCGGTCGTCGCGCCCGACGCTGCCGCGGCGGCTCAATACTATCCCGCCGGATACTGGCTCTCCCTGATTCACCCGCCCGCCGAGAGCGAATTCCCCGGCACCGGTCCCTCGGGCAATGGCATCCCAACCAACATCCAAAACCAATCGGACTGGCTGCGCAGACTCAAGTCAGGCGGATGCACAGCGTGCCACCAACTGGGAACCAAAGGCACCCGCGAAATTCCCCCTGGCCTAGGCGAAATCACTTCCTCCACTGCCGCTTGGGAACGCCGCATCCTCTCCGGACAAGCCGGAGGCAATATGGCCAACGGCCTGACGAATATGGGCTCCGAGCGCACGCTCCAGGTCTTTGCCGATTGGTCGGATCGCATCGCTGCAGGTGAGACGCCGCCCGAACCTCCCCGCCCCCAGGGCATCGAGCGCAACATTGTGATTACCCAATGGGATTGGGCCGATCCGAAAGCCTATCTGCACGACGAAGTGTCCACCGACCGCCGCAATCCCACGCTCAACGCCGACGGAAAGATCTACGGCGCCCTCGAACTCAGCGCCGACTACCTACCGGTTCTTGACCCCGTGACCCACACCACCAGCCGGGTCCCGCTCACTGTTCGAGATCCGGCGACGCCCGTCGTCTCGGGAGAGGTCGCTCAACCCTCGCCGTATTGGGGCGAAGAAGCCATCTGGACCAGCAAGAACAACGTCCACAACCCGATGTTCGATGAGTTGGGCCGGGTTTGGTTCACCTCAGCCGTCCGCCCTCCCGACAATCCCGACCATTGCCGAGCGGGTTCGAGTCATCCCTCGGCCGAGCTGTTCCCGCTCGAACGCTCCGGGCGTCAGCTCGCCGTGTACGATCCGAAAACCCAACAGATCACGCACATCAGCACGTGCTTCAGCACCCACCACTTGATGTTCGCCGAAGACGACAACAACACTCTGTGGACCAGCGGCGGCGGGCAAGTCGTAGGCTGGCTCGACAGGAAGATGTTCGATGAGACGGGCGACGAGGTGAAGTCGCAAGGCTGGACCGCGCTGATCATGGACACGAACGGCAACGGCAAGCGCGATGCTTATGTCGAGCCGGCTCGACCCGGCCACCCGGCCAAGGACAAACGCTACGGCGCCGCATTCTACGCCGTATCCCCCGCGCCGGACGGCTCGATCTGGGGATCCGTTCTCGGCTTCCCCGGCTCCGTCGTTCGGCTTGATCCCGGAACCAACCCGCCGGAGACCGCTCTAGCGGAGGTTTACGAAGTGCCCGCGGAGCAAGGCTATTCGCCGCGCGGCATGGACGTCGACCGCAACGGCGTCGCCTGGGTGGCTCTGGCCAGCGGGCACCTGGCCAGCTTCGATCGAACGAAGTGCGCAGGACCGCTCAATGGACCCCAAGCCACCGGACAGCACTGTCCAGAGGGTTGGACCTTCTATGCCGAACCGTTGCCGCAGATCGAAGGCATCTCCGAGCCGGGCAGCGCCGAGGCGAGCTACTACACCTGGGTGGATCAGTTCGACACCCTCGGACTTGGCGCCAACACTCCCATCAACACCGGCAACGCTTCCGAAGGATTGCTGGCTCTTCAGGACGGCGAATGGGTCGTTCTGCGCGTGCCCTATCCGATGGGTTTCTACACCAAATGGATGGACGGCCGCATCGACGACCCGAATGCCGGCTGGAAAGGCAAGGGCTTGTGGGCGACCATCAGCACCCGCACGCCCTTCCACATGGAAGGCGGCAAGGGCACGACCAGCAAGGTCATGCACTTCCAACTTCGTCCCGATCCGCTCGCGAAGTGAACTGGTTCAGGAGAGGCCGCGCACGAGCCCGCTTAGCCGCGGGCCGCGAGTGCGGCTTTGACTCTCTGGGGCGTAAATGGGATTTCGCGCAGCCGCGCTCCCGTCGCGTCAAACACGGCGTTTCCAATGGCCGCGGCCACTGCCGTGATGGACGTCTCGCCGGCGCCCATCGCCTTGCCCTCGGTTTGATTAATGAGCACCGCCTCTATCTGCGGCACGGCGAACCCGACGGGAAGCGACTTGTATCCGACCCAATCGAAGGAGGTGATCTTCTCCTCGTCCCAGGTGACCTCTTCCAGCAGCGCGCGGCTCATCGCCTGCAAGGCGCCGCCCTCCATCTGGTTGATGAGGCCGTCTGGGTTAGAAATCGGGCCGCAGTCGCTGGAACAGACGATGCGCGTGACATGGATGGCGCCCGTATCCTGATCGACCTCGACTTCCGCGACCACTGCCGTATAACCGTTGTCGCCCTCGTATAAAACGTTGGCGACTCCGCGACCGTACGCGGTTCCCGATTCTGGGCGGTTCGGCCGCGGGGACGGTCGAGCTTCCCATCCAGCGCGCTCCGCTGCAGCGTTGAGCACGCCCAACAGTCGAGGATCGCGAAGATGTCTCCGGCGATACTCGACCGGATCGGCGCCCGCCTTCGCAGCGAGCTCATCCATGAAC
>CAMPKL010000116.1 GCA_946887065.1 uncultured Bryobacterales bacterium | reverse complement strand
CGACACGCGCCGCTTCGCTCAGCGCTCGCTCCGCTCCCTGGCGACCGACATGATCGATCGCGTAGGCGCTAACGACCGCGTCGAACTCGTTCGCGCCAAACGGCAACTGAAGCATGTCGCCCGCCTGGATGGTCGCGCGATTATCCACTCCCGCAGCCTGCAAATTCGCGAGCAGGCGCTGCTGGGGAGTCCCCTCCGCGCCGAAGTGCCGTTCGAACGACTCCGCGAAAAGGTCCAGCGCCACAACGGTCGCGGCTGGTCGCGCTTCGAGCACCATAATCGACGACCTTCCCGTGCCGGCTCCGATATCGAGCACCCGCCCCGCCCCCGATTGCAGGAAGTTTTCCGTGGGCAGCACACCTCGTCCGTGCACGGGCAGCGCGAAACGCGCCACGCCGAACGCCGCGCCGGACCAAACGGCGAGGACACCCAACGACAGCAACAACAGCCGGGGCCATTTGCGTCGGTACCCAAAAAACAACAGGGCAACAGTGGTGACCAACAGAGGCAAGTGACCATAGCTCAGCCACCACGGATAGCCAAAGTCGATGTGCGTATTTGCAAACAACGGCATAGAATTCACTCTCGTCCGATCTTGCGCTATCCATCCTGAACGAGTCTTGAACGCCCGGTTCATCTGCCGTTCATCGGACTGAGCTATAAATGTCGCATTGCGCGTACTAGTTGTGGAGGACGAACCTTTGCTGGCCCGCCAGTTGGCGAATGCGCTCGGCCAAGGCGGCTATGCCGTCGATTGCGCCGGCGACGGCGAACAGGCCGATTTCCTTGCGCACACCGAGCAATATGACGCGGTGGTCCTCGATCTCGGACTGCCGAGGATAGACGGACTCACTCTGCTTCGCCGCTGGCGCGAATCGGGCATCGCCGCGCCGGTGCTCATTCTCACGGCACGCGGCAGTTGGCACGAGAAAGTCCAAGGCATCGACGGCGGCGCGGACGACTACGTCGCAAAACCGTTCCAGATTGAAGAAGTCATGGCGCGCATACGGGCGCTCATACGGCGCACGACAGGCTTGGCTCATGCCGAGTTGCGTTGCGGCACGCTCGTTCTCGACCCACGGACGGCGCGCGTGGCCGTGGGCAATGTCCCCGTCAGCGTGACCAGCCATGAATTTCGCGTGCTGTCGTATTTGATGCACCACGGCCTGCGCGTCGTGTCGCGCAGCGAACTCACCGAACACATCTACGCCCAGAATTTCGACAGAGATTCCAACACCATCGAGGTCTTCATCGCACGCCTTCGGCGCAAACTCGGCGGTTCCTTCATTGAGACCGTCCGGGGCTTGGGTTACCGCATGAGGACGCCCGCCACGGGGGAGGGCTCGTAATCATGCTGCGCTCGCTGCGGTCCCGATTGATCCTCGCCTCGGTGTTCTGGACAGCCGGGCTGCTGCTGTTGATGCACATGGCGTCCTTAATGTTCATCCGTTCTTCGGCGCACCTCTTCCGAATCGACGGAATCGTCCCCGCCCTCATTGGCCTCTCGCTTATGGCCGCGGGCGTTTACGGACTGCGCCACAGTCTGCTGCCCTTCCGAAGATTGCGCGAAAAACTTCTGGCGGTTCGGACAGGCGAAGATCAGCGGGTCGACGGCGTTCACCCGACCGAAGTTCAGCCTCTGATCGACGACCTCAACGGGCTGCTCGAAGATCGCGAGAAGGCTGTCAAACGCGCGGTCGCGACAGCCGGCGACCTGGCTCACGGTCTGAAGACTCCCCTCGCATTGTTGGCGCGAGAGGCGGCCAGTACGGAGAATGCCGAGTTAGCCGACTACATCGCCCAGCAAGTGGAGCGCATGTCGCGGCAGATCAACTACCACTTGGCGCGGGCTCGGGCCGCCGCTTCCGGTGCGTCCGGCGCCGCCCCTTGCCCTGTCGCCGTTTGCGTCGAAGCCCTCACTCGTACGCTGCTGAAACTCCACGCCGAGCGAAAGCTTGAGATATCGGCAATGATCTCCGCTGAGCTGTGGGTCCGCGTCCAACGGGAGGATCTCGACGAAATGCTCGGCAACATCCTCGACAACGCCTGCAAGTGGGCTCATTCGAAAATCACCGTGCAGGCCTCCCAAACCGGCGATCAATCGGTTATTACGATTGACGACGATGGACCGGGGCTAGACGCTGCTCTGCGAGAGGTCGTTTTGGAGCGCGGCGTGAGAGCCGACGAGGCCGCGCCCGGATCCGGCTTGGGGCTGGCGATTGTTCGCGACCTGGCTGAGATTTACGGCGGATCGATCACCCTCGATGACTCCCCCCTCGGAGGACTGCGCGCGCGAATCTTGCTCCCGGCCTGCTGAAAGAAGGTCTGACCTGGCGCTCCGCCTCGCTACACTGCGAGGTTGGTTCCCCGCTCGCATTTGTATGCTGACGTGGCGTTGCCGGTGCCGCTGGATCAGGCGTTTACGTACTCGTTGCCGGAGACTTTGCGGCACCGCGTGCAGCCGGGGGCGCGGGTTACGGCGCCGTTTGGGCCGCGCAAGTTGACGGGCGTGGTCGTCGAGACGCACGACGACAAACCAGAGCACCAAACTCGCGACATTCTCACCCTCGTCGATGAAGAGCCGGCGCTGACGGAAGAGTTGTTGCGGCTGGGCGCGTGGATCGCCGATTACTACTGCTCGCCGATCGGCGAAACGCTCAAGGTGATGCTGCCGCTCGGCGGGGAGTTGCGCCGGAAGCGCACGGCGGCGCTGACCGAGCGCGGGGCCGAGATGGCGCGGCAGTTCCTCCGTTCCACGGATGCCGATGACCCCTATGTGCTGGTGCTGCGGGCGCTGCAGAAGCGTCCGTTGGCCGAGGCGTACCTCAAGAAGAAGATTCCGGGGAGCGAAAAGTCGCTCAAGGCGATGGCGAAGAAGGGCCTGGTTCGCTACGAGACGGATATCGCCGAGCGCGACCCGCTGCGCGCGCGGGATGGGCGGTGGTTGGTCAGCCTCGGCGATGTGTCGAAGGCGCCGAAGAAGCTCGCCAAGGGCGAGCGTTGGCTGATCGACTACCTCGAAGATCATCCCGGCGAACAGGATGTCGAAGCCTTGGAGTTGGTCCGCAAGGATGCCGGCGCGGTGGCGCGCAAGCTCGCAAAGAAAGAAATCATCGAGCTGAAGATCGTAAGGGAAGCGACGTCATTTCGATCCCACGCCAAGCAGGTGAAGTTGAACCCGGAGCAGCGCGCGGCGCTCGATGCGATCGGCGGCGCGATCGCGAAGAGTCACTTCCACGCCTTTCTGCTGCACGGCGTGACGGGCTCGGGCAAGACGGAAGTCTACCTGCAGGCGATCGAGGCGGCTCTCGCCGCGGGCAAGAGCGCGTTGTTGCTCGTGCCGGAGATCGGCCTGACTCCGGCGGTGGCTTCACAGTTTTTTTTGCGCTTTGGCGACCGTGTGGCGATCCTGCATAGCGCTTTCAGCGGTTGGCAGCGCTCGGAACAGTGGCGGCGCATTCGCTCGGGTGAGGCGCGGGTGGTGATCGGCACTCGCTCGGGCGTGTTTGCGCCGGCGGCGAACTTGGGGCTGGTGATCGTCGACGAGGAGCACGAATCGAGCTACAAGCAGGAGGAGACGCCGCGCTATCACGGCCGTGACGTGGCGGTGAAACGGGCCGCCGATGCGGGCGCGGTTGTGGTGTTGGGTTCAGCGACACCGAGCTTGGAGTCGCGGCTGAACGCCGAGAAAGAGAAGTACACGTTACTGGAGCTGAAGCGGCGCGTCGAAGACCGTCCGATGCCGGAAGTCGAGATCGTCGACATGCGCCGCGAGTTTGTCGAGACGCGCCAGAACAGTCTTTTGTCCAGATCGCTGGGCGGGCAGATCGAGGAGAAGATCAAGGCCGGCGAGCAGACGATGATTTTGCTCAACCGGCGCGGCTTCTCGATGCATGTGCTGTGCCGGGCGTGCGGCGAGCGCGTGGAATGCGCGAACTGTTCGGTGACGCTGACGTATCACCGGCGCGAGGAGCGGCTGCTGTGCCACTACTGCGATTTTGCGGCCCCCGTTCCCGGGAAGTGTCCCAAGTGCGAGAGCGAGCATATTTACTTTCAGGGCTCGGGGTCGGAGAAGGTCGAGGACGCTTTACGGCAACAGTTTCCGACGGCGCGGATTGCTCGGCTGGACCGCGATGCGGTGAAAAGCCGTGAGCATTATGAATCGGTGCTGAACAGTTTTCGCGAAGGTTCGTACGACATGCTGGTCGGCACGCAGATGATCGCCAAAGGACACGATATTCCGAACGTGACTTTGGTGGGCGTCGTGTCGGCGGACGTCGGGTTGGGGATTCCCGACTTTCGCGCGGCGGAGAGGACCTTCCAACTACTGACGCAAGTGGCTGGGCGCGCGGGACGAGGTGAGCTGCCGGGCAAGGTCATTCTGCAGACGATGAACCCGGAGCACTACGCAATCGAGCTAGCGGCGGCGCAGAACTACGACGCGTTCTATAAGAAAGAAATTCACTTCCGCAAGATGATGCACTACCCGCCGTTCACGGCCATGGCGACGTTGTTGCTGCGCAGCGAGAAGTTGGAAGAGACGATGGCCTGGAGCGTGGAACTGGCCCGGGAGTTGAAGGATCTGCCGGATACGGTGCGGGTCATGGGGCCGGCGGCGGCGCCGATGGCCAAACTGAAGCGTGAGTACCGCTTTCAGTTTTTGTTGAAGGCGTCCAACCGGCGGGCGCTGGCCGCGGCGGTACAGCGGGCGCGGTCGTTCGCACAGAAACAGGATTGGCCCGTAACCGCCCTCACGGCGGACGTCGACCCGGTGAGCTTACTTTGAGCGGAGCGGGATCGCTACGTCGAGGGATGTAGGAGCGAGACACGCCTTGTCCGTGCAGGCCTGATAGCGTAGCGTTCCGCTGATCTCGGTGAGGCCGGACGGCAGTTTTGCCGGCGCTTTGAAGCGGGATTTGAGCTCGATCTCACCGGAGAAAACGAGCATCGCTTCGTCGGAGAACTGGGATACGAACAATTCGGACTCGGGATAGGTCACTTCCGATTCAAGGCCGGGCGTATTCCAAGTCAACTTCGTGGGAATCAGATACTCTTCGGCGGGCTTGTTGGAGTTGATGTGATAACCCGGCCGTATGCGGACGAGGATGGAACTCTCGGCGGTCTTGCCGGCTTCGAGCAGCAGGGGCGCGGGCGGCGCGACGGTCGCTGCTTGGAAGCCGCGAAACTGCCCCCAGGCGGCAGTCGCCGCCAACAACGTCAGGACGATGCCTAGGCTAGAGCAGCGATTCAATTTGCTCCACATAGATCGCTTTGCCGACTAGGCCCGTGTGGCTGTCGACCACGTTGCCTTGCCGGTCAATAATCAGGGTAGTCGGCAGAGCGGCGATTCCGCCGAATTTATCGGCGGTTTCCTCATCGCCCCAGACGACAGGGAAGTTCAACTCATATTTTTCGACGAAGGGCGCGACGGGATCGATATCGTCGTCGAGCGAAACGGCGAGAACGGTAAAGCCTTTGTCTTTGTACTGCCGCTGGAACTCGACAAACCAAGGCATCTCGATTTTGCAGGGGCCGCACCAGGTCGCCCAGAAGTTGAGCAGCACGACCTGACCTTTATAATCGGAGAGGCTTACTTCGTTGCCCGCCATGTCCTTGAGCGTGAAATCGGGGGCAGGGCCGACGCGTGCGGCATCGGCGGCCGCGGCTTCCACTTCGTGGTCGTGCATCTCGCCGCAGCCGGCCAGTAGAAGCGCAACGGCGACAGGCGGCACGAATGTGCGGAAAAATCGTCTTAGCATCGAGAAGTCTCCCAACAAGTTCTTTGATTATAGCGATCCGGCACGAAGCTCCAGACTAGCTTAAAGTATTGAGAATGCGAGTCAAATTGGCCTGCGGAAAAACCGGCGCGGAGATCGTGCTTCCCGAGCATTTGGACGCGCGAGTCCTCGAACCGCGCTACGCCCCTTCTTTGGCGGATCCGGCGGCCGCCGTGCGCGAGGCGCTGGAGAAACCTACGGCAGGTCCGAGCCTGGCGGAAGTGGCCCGCGGAAAACGTTCGGCGGCCATCGCTATCTGCGACATTACCCGTCCCGTACCGAATCGGCTCATGCTGCCGTTGGTGCTCGACGTGTTGGAGGCCGCCGGCCTGCGCCGCGACGACATCCAAATTCTCATCGCAACCGGCCTGCACCGCGAGGCGACTCCGGCGGAACTGGACGAAATGGTCGGACAAGAGGTCATGGCTCGTTGCCGGGTGGATTCCCATCGGGCGCGCAATCTGGATGAGCATGTCCATACTGGCCGAACGGCCTCGGGCACGGAAGTCTATACCGACAAGCGGTTTGTGGATGCGGAAGTGGGCATCTCGCTGGGGTTCATCGAGCCGCATCTGATGGCCGGCTTCTCGGGCGGGCGAAAGGTCGTCGCGATCGGCCTGGCGGGCGAGCGGACGATCAAGCGGCTGCATAGCCCCGAGTTCATGCGCGACGCCAAAGCAGTCGAGGGCTCCTTCCCGGATAACCCGCTGCACCGCGAGCTGCTGCAGATTTCGGCGATGGCCGGTCATAACTTCATGGTCGATGTGGCGCTGAACGGATCGCGAGAGATTGCGGCCGTTTTCACGGGCACGCCGGCGGAGGCGCATAACATCGGGGTTGAGTTCGTCCGTAAATCCACGATGGCCGCCATGGAGGAACGGGCGGATCTGGTGATCACAACCGGGGCCGGCTATCCTCTTGACCTTACCTTCTATCAATCGGTCAAGGGAGTGACGGCGGCGGCGCATATTGTGAAGCCGGGCGGCACGATTTTGGTCATTTCCGAGTGCAATGAGGGGATGGGCGGACGGGAGTTCACGGAGTTGGTAAGGACTTCTCCGGACTGGAAAGAGATGCTGCAGGGGCTGCTGGAGCGACCAGTCGAAGTGGACCAATGGCAGGCGGAAAAGCTAGCCGTTGTGGCCGAACACGCCAAATTGGCATTCTGTCCCAGGAGCCTGTCGGCGGAGGATCGCAAGGTCCTGTGGGGGCGCGCGTTTGCCGACCCCCAAGAGGCGGTGGACGCGCTGGCGGCGGAATTGCCCGCCGGGGCGAAGGTTGTGGTGATTCCGGAAGGACCCTATGTCTTCGCCCAGCTCGAGCCGCGCGAAGAAGTCCTGGTCTAGAGAAAGGAAATGGTGGACCGCGCGGGGATCGAACCCGCGGCCTCAGCGTTGCGAACGCTGCGCTCTCCCAGCTGAGCTAGCGGCCCATTTCGAGTCGAACGACTCTTCGCCCAGTTTATCACCGCTTGCCGGCGCCGGGCGCGGTTTCACTCCCACGGCGCGCCTTCTTCGGTCTCTTTAAGGCAGTAGCGATCGCAGGTGCGTTCGCACGCTGTTCATTTCCATCCTGCCGGACCTGAGCGCGGCTCCGCGAGGGCCCTGAGCAGGTACCAGCAGCGTGTAAACACCCGCCCCAGCACGCCTTTGCGCTTGCATTGATATTCCTATGTATATACAATCTAACGGGGTTGTACGGGGACGACTCCCGGCTATGTGCTTGATCCTTCTATGTTTCAAGCTGCCGGGTCGGCGTTTCCGAGCCTCGGCCCAGCGGGTCGAGGCAGGGTTTGAGTCTGGAAAGGTAAGTCGGAGCCAACGGGTCTTTTGATTGCGGCTTCGCGTGGTCCAGGGTCGGGCACAACCGAGGTTTGGGGTTTTACAAGTTTTTAGGAGGAAAGGGTATATGCGCATTACAGCGCGATTAGCTGGGCTAGCTTGCCTGGCGGTGTTAATCGCAGCGCCAACTTTTGCACAACGCGATATGGGAACTCTGCTTGGCACCGTCACGGATCCGTCCGGCGCGGCTGTTCCAGGAGCAACGATCACCATTACCGAAGACGCCACGGGCGTCGCAAACACCGTTGAGACGGACGCGACGGGTAACTACATTCGCCCGCTGCTCAAACCGGGCACCTACACAATCGCAGCCGAATCTGAAGGATTTAAGAGAACCGTGCAGACGGGCGTCGTGCTGCAATCGACGGCCCGCGTCGCTGCTAATTTCGTCCTTGAGTTGGGCGCGGTAACGGAAACGATCGAAGTTGCGGGCTTGCCGCCGGCGCTTCAGACGGAGTCGACGCAGATGGGCGGCACGCTTGAAGCCCGGCAAACCTCGGAGCTGCCCTTGGGCGGTCAACGCCGCGTAGCCTTCTTGGCGCGCACGGTTCCGGGCGTGGTTCCCGGTGAGCCGGGCAACCGCACCGCGTCCGGCGGAGCCTTCTCGGCTAACGGCGTTCGCTCGAACGGTCAGAACAACTTCTTGTTGAACGGCGTCGACAACAACGTAAACGTCATTGACTTCATCAACCAGACCTCCTACGTCATCGGACCCTCGCCCGAGGCCATCGGCGAAATGCAGATCATGACCAACGGCTACGGCGCGGAATACGGCCGTGCGGCAGGCGGCGTGGTCAACGTCACCATCAAATCAGGCACCAACGAGATCCATGGCGCGCTGTTCGAGTTCTTGCAGAACTCGTCCGCCAACGCCAACACCTGGGAAGCGAATAAGAACGGCCAAAATAAGGGCCTTTTCCAGCAGAATCAGTTTGGCGCCGCCGTCGGCGGTCCGCTGATCAAGAACCGCACGTTCTGGTTCGCCGACTACCAAGGCACCCGCATCAATGACGGCGCTCGGTCAAGCACGTTGACGATCCCGACCGCCGCGATGAAGAACGGCGACTTCTCGGGCATTCCGGGCGGCATCTACG
>CAMPKL010000115.1 GCA_946887065.1 uncultured Bryobacterales bacterium | reverse complement strand
GTCGTTAAATGAACTACTTCCGAGAGGCGCGATCGAGGAAAACAGGAAGGATGGGCACGTCCTTGATGCGGCCGCGCGTACTGGTCTGGACATCGGCGATCGCGTCAACCACATCCATGCCGGAGACGACCCGGCCGAATACCGTGTAGCCGAATTGCTGCTTCGAGTGGTCGAGCTCGGCATTGTCGGCAACGTTGATAAAAAATTGAGACGTCGCGCTGTCGCGATCGTCGGTCCGCGCCATCGCCACGGTTCCCCGCTCGTTCAATAAGTCGCCCTGGGCCTCGATGCGAATGGGTTTCATCGTCGGCTTTTCTTCCAGTTCCGGCGTCAATCCGCCACCCTGAACGACGAATCCCTTGATCTCCCGATGGAAATTCGTGTCGGCGTAAAATCCGTCGTCGACGTAGTTCAGAAAGTTCTCGACGGTTTTGGGCGCGGCCTCCGGGTACAGTTCGATTTCAATCGTCCCTTTCGACGTCTCCAGTGCGACGACCGGATTCTGCGCCCAGCAGACCGGCAGCGCCAGCGTGAAAACGGCAATGGCCAATAGATGTCCGCGGAACGAGATCATCGAGCCAAGGCGGCCCAACCGCCAGCACTATTTTAGGCCTGTAAGGCGAGCGGGTGCAGGTCGGCGGTCTCGCGATATTGTTCGTAGAGGCGCTCAAAGACCCGATCCCAAGAGTTGGACTCGGCCAATCGACGAGCCGCAATGCGCATCTCCGCGTGCCGCTTGGGGTCGCGCATGATCGCGGCGACCGAATGAATAAAGTCGTCTTCGTCGCGCGCCGTAATACCCGTCTTGCCGTCTTCAATCAGGTACTTTGGTCCGCCGCCTTTGGTGACGACGCAGGGCACGCCGGACGCCATCGCCTCATTGATGACGTTGCCGTAAGTGTCCGTGAACGATGGAAACACAAACAGATCAAAGTTCGCATAGGCGCGTGACAGGGCCGAGCCGGTGAGCACGCCGGGAAATGTGCCTGTCTTGAGATTCGTCTCCAACCACGCTTGCTCATTGCCGTGTCCGACCACGACGATTCGAAAGTTCCTCAATCCCGCGCCGAACAGGCCGTCTTCCAGCCTCTTCAGAAATCGAACGTTCTTCTCCGCGCTGATTCTGCCGACATATCCCAGTTCGAACGCATCGTCGGACCGGTCGCGATTCGACGGATGGAACGTTTCAATCTCCACGCCGCGCCGCATCACGTAGGTAGGTTTGCCCGTCCGCTCCTCCAGCATTTTGATCAGCTCCGGATTCGGCGCGAAACAGGTGCGCGCCGCGCCATAGAGCTTCGTGAAGATCGTAAGCAGGCTTTCTTCGACAGCGCCGGACGCGGCCTTGCGCCAGCTTTTCGGCAACAGGCTCAATCGCCGCTCTATTCTCCACGCGGCGAATTCGTGCACGTTGGTGTGCCACGACGCGGTCATCGGGATACGCATCTGCTTCGCCAGCAGCGCGCCCAGCAGGCCAATGTCGTTGGGTCCGGTGATATGCAGCAGGTCTGGCTTGAACTGAATCAGCTCCTGCTTGACGCGAGACCGGTAGCGCATCAAAAAGGGGTCTACATCCAGATCCTGTTCGATCGCGAATGACAGCGGCCCCCGACGCAACTCCAACGTTCGCACCGAACCCGTGTCGGAGAACTCCGTCCTGGGGCCTGCGTGAACGCTGAGAAAAGGTAATCGCCTCCGGCGGGCGAACGCATCCAACTGACGCGACGTGAGAGCCACGCCGTTGACTTCGTGAAAACTATCCGTAAAGAAGGCAACCCGCGGGGGGCCAGCCGTCACAGAACAGCCTCTTCGGGCACCGCGATTCGCTTCCAGGCCTTGCGCATGCTCGGTCCGCTGAGCCAGCGCGCCCCGTTGACCATGTGACGAGTCATGGCCGGCTCCTTGCCGCCAAAGAACTCATTGAACGTCTTCACGTCGTCGCCCTCGCAACGGCGGTAGACCCGGTCGCTCCAGTGAACGCGGCCCTGCACGTGTTCCGGGTGATCCCTCATGATCTCGACCATCGACTGGATAATTCTCATCACCAGCGGATCGTGGAAGTGCGGCATGACCAGCACATGGCTTTCCGCGCCGCCCCGAATATCTTCCACAAACTCGGCAAAACTCCCCGCGTTCGTCAGATTCAGCGTCGCGTTGGGTTCGCGCCCGTGCCGATCGCCGCCCGAGATCAGCTTCATCCCGTTCGACCGCGCCAACTCGACAACCTTTCGGTTCTCTGTCCAGGTGCGGAGCCCGTTGATCTCTAATGCGTGGATCAGCCCGTCGTAGTCTTCCAGGAACTGAAGTAACTGACGATCATGCTGTACTTGGCCATTCCAGGGCTGGTCCCAATACGGATGATTCAGGACCAACAGCAGGTCAGGGTAGGCGGCAAGTTCCTCTAACAACTCCCGAAGCCGGCCCGGTTTTGGATTGACGGTATACGACCGCAGGTCGGCCATCGCCGCTGGAGCCCAGTCGGGATTCAAGTTGTGGATTCCGATATGGAAGTACGTGTCGAGGTAAGGGGCCGTCCACTCCACCGAGATCGGAGCTTCATCATTGGCCGCGAACATCTGTAGTTGCAAAGGCGCTTCGATCGTGTCGTGATCCGTGATCGATACCAGCGGCCGTAAGCCCAAACGCTCCGTGATCTGTTTCTTCTCGACCCGCAGCGCCTCGGCCGGAGATATCGGCGACGTCCACCACATACGGCTCGTCTGCTCGTGGAGGTCCGTCAGCCGGCGGTCGCCGTACTTTCCGGAATATTTGTGCAATTGGGTTCGAATGAACCAGTCAAAGAGTCGTGACTTCCTCGCAAGCCCAACGACAAAGGATGTACTCTCCTTGGAATACATCGTGTGGCCGTGCAGCGAAACGCCGGAACTGAAGGCATCGGCGGCTTTCGGCTCGCGAATTAAGTAGTGCAGCCTGGTGTTCTTCACGTCGCCCTCCCGAGACGGATGAAGACCGCTGGCGCTGGAAGAGCCGCCGGTCCGATTGGATCCGGCTCCGGAGACATCGTGCGGCGAACTGCTACGAAAGACCATTTTCAAAATCGAAGCTGTCTACCCAAACGATGAGACTCATCCCAGTGAGCGATCGAACGTCAGGGGTCCGCGCCCGTAGGCCGAACCCCCTTCCGCCTTAAGCGTGCGGGAGTCTCGCTTCAACTCCGCTGCGAAGAGTTTGTCGTTTGGTTAAATCATTTACTTCCCGGAATGTTTGACTCCGCGGTACGCGAACCCCTAACTAAGAGGCGAAATCTCCTGTAAGTGTTCCTACAATGTTATCGGGCTCTGCCGGAGAGGGCAACGCCTAAGTGCCGAAGATCAGGCCGCTTTGTACTTGCAGGCGCCTCGGAGTTCTTCGATCAGGCGCTCGCTCTCGGCGTCGGATAGCTTACCTGTCGGCCCCACGACGTAAAAAGCGTCGATGGCGCGGCGGCCCTGCGTTTCGATCAAGAGCACTTCAATATCGCAGTCGTTCTTCGAGAAAGTGCTGCTCAAGTCGTAGAGCAGACCGGTTCGATCCTGGGCGGAAACGTGGAAGATCGTCGCCCGCGATGATGTGGCGTTGTCGTAGGTGACTTCCGGCTCGATCGGCAGGCGGCCCTTGGAGCCTATGGTCAGACCGCGGCGGCTCAATAGCTCCTGAATGTCCTCTTTGCCCGAGATCGCTCGCCGCAGAGTACGGACGATCTGCTTGCGGTCGGCCTCGTCCAACTCCGCCCCGCCGCGGCGCTCTGAAGCGGTGACGACGAACGAGTCCAACACCATGCCCTGCTCGTTGGAGAAGGCTTCCGCTCGCTCGATATTCAGCCCGAACGCCGCCATGACGGCGCACACGGAGGCAAACAGAAACGGGCGATCCCAGGTCAAGACCATGATCTCGTAACCGGAATCCTTCTTCTGAATCGTAACCGACGCCTCTTTCGTGTCGAGTTCCTTAGAAAGCTCGTATTGCGCCAGGATTTGATCGACGCTATGCGTCCGCAAGTAGCGCTGCGGAAAACCTTCCAAGAAGTCCTTGAGCCCTGCCCGAGCGTCCTCGGGCGCTTTGGAGAGCACGGGCGCTTCAGGATCGATGTGGATGCGGCGATCCTCCACGTGTCCCGTCAACCGGTTGTGCGTCGCTATGTAGAACTGCCACAGCAGCTGCCGCCGCCAGGCGGTCAGCGCGCCGCGGTTGATAGCCGCGGTGTCGGCATAGGTGATCAGGGCGAGCGCCCGGAGGTTTTCGACCGCGCCGACGATATTGGCGAACTCTTCGATGGTCTCTGGATCGCCGATATCGCGCTTGGTAATGAAATTCGCCATCGTCAGGTGATGCTCGATCAAAAAGTTGACGAGTTCCCGGCCTTCCGAGTCGACGCCTATGCGCTGCATCGCGCTGGCGGCCTTCTCCAGACTGATCGGGATATGGCCCTCAAGCAACTCGGCCTTGCCCACGTCGTGGAACAGCAATGCCAGGCACAATAACTCCGGCTGCGGGACCTCAGTACTCAATTCGGCCAGGTGAACCGTCGCCTTGTCCTTCGCGCCCGATAACCGCTTCAGCATACGAATCGTCAGAACCGTGTGCTCATCCACCGTGTAGCGATGGTAAAAATCGCGAATCACAAGGCAGTCGATGTCTTCCAGTTCCGGGAGTAAAGCATAAAGCGCCCCGGTCTCGCGCATCGCTGTTAAAGCCTCGTAGGCGTCGGGCTGGCGCAGAATCTCGGCCAACGCGGGCCACAGCTTGACCCCTGACCCGAAGTAGCGCCGGACGACGTCCAGGTGCTGCTCCACGATTCGCTCGGTGCGAGCGGCCAAAGGAATGCCGTGCCGAGCGACAAAGCGGAACAATTCCAAGACGAGTTCCGGGCGAACCTCAAGCGCCTGGCTATAGCGAAAAAACACACGCCCATTGGCGACCGAGAAATCGCTGTTCGAAAGCTTCGACCGGCCGCTCCTGAGCATTTCCATCAAAGAGTTGCGCGCCGTGCCGTGCTCCTCGATGCTGCGCAACGCGAGGCGGTGGATTCCGCGTACGTGGCGGTAGTATTGCCTCATCCAGTCGGAGGCGTGCGCCTTATCGGCGAATGCCTTGCCTGCTCCCTTCTCCGCGATGGCATCTTGCAGATCGAAGTCGACTCGGTTGTCGTCCCGTCCCGACAGGTAGTGCAAATAGCACCGCAGCGCGAACAGAAACTCCTTGGCCTCAATCGCCTGTGCGGAGACGTCGCCCGGGAGGCTTTCTTCGCTCAGCGGCACGCGGTCCGGCTGCATCGACGCCAGTTGCGTCAACCAGCAAGCCAGCTGAAAGTCGCGCAATCCGCCTGGAGACTCTTTGATGTTAGGCTCCAGGTGATAAATCGTCTGCCCGTACTCCCGGTGCCTGTCCTGCGCCGTGTCAATCAGGGCGCGGATCAGACTTTTCTGTTCCCGCAGGAAGAACTTGGGCAAGATGCGCCCGGTCAGATCCAGGTAGAGATTTCGGTCGCCCGCCAGGTAACGCGCATCCAAAAGACTGATGTGCAGTTCGCTATTGTCGGAAGCGAATCGTGAGACCTCCGCCGGAGTTCGAACCGATTGGGAAACCCGCAACTTCGCGTCCCATAGCTCCGTCAGGAGCGTCGACAGCGCCTCGCGGCCCGCCTTCGCCGCGGCTTCGTCGGCGAACAGGAAGAGCAAATCGACGTCGGATTGCGGGAACAGCTGCGATCGGCCGTAGCCGCCGACAGCCAACAAGCAGACGCCCAAGTTCTCGGTCGCGGCCCCGAAGCGCTTTCGAAAACTCTCCGCCACCAGCCCGTCGACCAATTCGGAACGGTTGGCGACAGCCGCGACGCCGTCACCCGATTCGAAGAACGCCGAGTGTTGGCGCGCCAAGCCTTGCACGTGCGAATTCGACAAGTCAGGCATGTACTATAAAAACGCTCCGCCGGGATGATCGGAAAGATCCGCGGAGCCTTAGCCGCCGCTTAACAAGATTGTAACTAGCCCGCCGCGCCGCCGGGTGGTCCTTGTTTAACAACCTGGCTCCAGGCGAACCCGCCGCGAGAAGCGGGGACGCCCGAGCAGGACGAAGTGGAGCCTACAGGGCGCTTTCGCCGGTGTCGCTATTGCGAATTCGAATCGCCTCCTCGACCGCGTAGATGAAGACTTTGCCGTCCCCGATCTTGCCGGTGCGTGCCGATTCGGTGATCGCTTTCACCGTCGCGTCCACCCGATCATCGCTCACGACGACTTCGAGCTTCACCTTCGGCAGTAAGTCGACTTCATATTCCTGGCCGCGGTAGACCTCTTTGTGCCCTTTCTGGCGGCCGTGTCCGCGAACGTCGTAGATGGTCATGCCGTCCACGCCGATTTCCTTAAGACCTTCTCGAACGTCGTCGAGCTTGAAAGGCTGAATAATCGCTTCGATGCGCTTCATTTCCTGCTCCTAGTCCATTTTGGGGTCATCGACCCGCTCTCGCCGCTTCAACAAGACGAAACGGCAATCGAAAGAGTCGGCCCGCCGTCCGGCGGGCGTCCCCTCGTTAAAGCTGATAGGCCTCCTCGCCGTGTTGGGTAACGTCGAGACCTCTGTCTTCTTCCGACTCGTGAACGCGAAGGCCGACGGTTGCGTCCACGATCTTCACGATGATGAACGTCGCAATGCCGGCAAAGACCCAAGTCAATGCTACGCCCAAGATATTGTTGACGAACTGCTCGGTATTCCCTTCCAGCAGTCCCGCCCGTCCATTGACCGCCTCCCTGGCAAAGAAGCCGGTCAACACCGCACCGAGCGTACCGCCAACGCCGTGGACGCCGAACGCGTCCAGCGAGTCGTCGTAGCCGAATTTGCTCTTGACCACGGCGACGGCGAAGTAGCAAACGATGCCGGCCGCGACGCCGATCGACAGAGAATCCATCGGCGAAACGAAACCTGATGCCGGGGTCACGGCAACCAGTCCAGCGACAGCGCCTGTAATGCCGCCCAGCATGCTGGGCTTGCCATCTCGCAGCCACTCCATCGCCAACCAGGCGAGCAACGCCGAGGCGGCGGCAAAGTGCGTGTTGACGAAGGCTGCGGCCGCCAGACCGTTGGCCGCCAGTGCGCTCCCGGCGTTGAAGCCGAACCAGCCCACCCACAGCAAGCACGCGCCGATAAAAGCGAATCCCAAGTTATGCGGCTTCATGCCTTCGCCGCCAGGATAACCCTTCCTCTTACCCAGCATGATGGCGATCACTAGGGCCGAGACGCCAGAGGACGCATGCACGACCGTGCCGCCGGCAAAGTCCAGGCACGGCAACGCCCCTGCAAACATCAAACCGTCCGCGGCCCACACCATGTGCGCCATCGGGAAGTAGACGATCGTCGCCCAGAGGATCGTGAAAACAATCATCGCCGAAAATTTCATGCGCTCCGCGAACGCGCCCGAGATCAAGGCCGGCGTGATAATCGCGAACATGAGCTGAAACACCATAAACGTGTAGTGCGAAATGGTGCCGCTCGCTTCCGTTCCGACTCCCGCCAAGAACAAATGGTCAAACCCCCCGACAAACGCGTTGCCGGGCGCGAACGCCAAACTGAATCCATAAACCGCCCACAGCACGGTCATCAGTCCCATCAAGACGAACGACTGCATCATGGTCGATAAAACATTCTTCTTGCGGACCAGCCCGCCGTAAAACAGCGCCAGTCCGGGCCCGGTCATCATCAAAACCAGGGCGGAACAAACAAGCATCCAGGCGTTATCGCCGCTATCCACACCAGTTTCTTGGGCTTGCGCCGCGACTGGCGTCAGTGCAAAAAGCAGGACTGCCAAACGCTTCAGGGCGTTTCGGTTCATCTTCGTGACTCCTTTGTCATCTCCCGTTTCCGCTCGACGGACGCCGACAAGGGCGCCCTCAAAAACCGGTTACGTCGGAGACTATGGTCGTACGCCGGTCGTCGAAAACCAAACAGAACCTTTCTATTCAACGGATTGAAATCTTTTATGCTCTAGTCCGCGGTTTGCCTCCGCCGGCCGAAAATCCTGCCGCCGCCATGGCGTCTGAGACTGTACACTAAGGGCGCTGCGGAAACCAACCAGAGGACTTAAAAGCCATGTCGCCGAACACGAGACGTCACTTCCTTACTGGAGTCGCTGCCTTGACTGCCGCCTCCGCGACATCTACCGCCGCCCGAGCGAGCACAGTCGCCGAGCATCACTGGGGGGATCTCCGGCTCGCCGTGGCGACTTATTCCTTGCGGGCGTTTTCGCGGGAGCAAGCGATCAGCATCGTTCGCCAGTTGGGCATCAAGTACGTGAACGTGAAGAGTTTTCACCTGCCCTACTACTTGTCGAAGGAAGACCTGGCGGCGGCGCGAGCCGAGTTCGAGAAGGCCGGGCTTGAGATCGTTTCCGGCGGCAATGTCTCCCTACAGTCCGAAGACGAGGGCTTCATCCGCCGGCACCTGGAATACGCAAAGAACGCGGGCATGCCAACGGTCGTTTGCGCGCCAACCACGACCAACCTCAAGTTGGTCGAGAAGCACGCCAAGGAGCTCGATCTGAAAATCGCCATCCACAATCACGGACCCGAGGACAGCCACTTCCCCAACGGCGCCAGCGTCATGAAATACGTCAAGGACATGGACCCCAGGATGGGGCTTTGCTACGACATCGGCCATGCCTGCAGAACCGGCGCCGACGTCATCGAAGAGTTGGAAGCGGCCGGCGACCGCCTGCACGATATCCACATC
>CAMPKL010000114.1 GCA_946887065.1 uncultured Bryobacterales bacterium | reverse complement strand
GAGGCGGATGTCGTCTTCAACCTTTGCGGCTCCCATCGTTTGCGCGCCGATCACGATGAGATCCGCAGCTTGGTCTACGTTGAGACCGATCCGGTGGTCGTGCAGATCGCAGTCGCAGAAGGAAAAGAATCGACCATAAAAATGCTGGAACGATATGACCATCTGTTCAGCTACGGCGAGAATTTCGGCGCCGCGGACTGCCTCGTCCCGATCGAGAAGTTCACTTGGCATCCAACGCGGCCGCCCGTCTGCGTCGACTGGTGGAAGGCCGATCCTCCCGTCGACGGAGCCGCGCTGACCACCATCGCCAATGCGGGCGATGTCGGCAACGAAACCGTTTGGAAGGGCGAAACCTATCACTGGCGGAAAGACTACGAACTGCGCAAGTTTCGCGAGCTGCCCAGGCAGTCCCCGCTGCCGCTTGAGCTCTCTCTCGTCGGACTGGACAAAGCCGAGCAAGAAGAAATGCGCGAGATCGGCTGGCGGATTAAGTCCGCCCGCGTGCTCTCGGAACCGATGGCCTACCAGAAATACATCCTCGGCTCGCTAGGCGAGTGGACCGTCGCCAAGGATCAGAACATACGGCTGCGAAGCGGCTGGTTCAGCGACCGGAGCGCCTGCTACCTCGCCGCCGGACGTCCGGTCATCACACAAGACACCGCTTTCGGCAACATCCTCCCGACCGGCAAGGGGCTGTTCGCATTTACGACGCAAGACGAGGCGCTGGCCGCAATTCAAGACATCGCAGGCGACTACGAAGCACAGTCCCAGGCGGCATCGGATATCGCTAATGACTACTTCGCAGCCGAAAAAGTCGTTGGCGGCATGGCCTCGAAAGTCGGGCTGCTATAGCGCCGTCCCAGCCGGTCTGTTTCCATTTCGGAAATAGCCTCCGCTCCAGCAGAGTACCGATTCGTGAATCGAAAAAGTGCGTCTGTCATTGTTGTGTCATCGAGATGGAAATAGATACGAGCCGAATCGTCATATTTCCAGTTCAATACTTCCTTAGGGAAATCCCTGGTATTTGAATCACTTTAAATCAACGGCGTTTTAGAGATTGACTACCGCTAATCCCGCTGATAGTCTTCTCTCGCGCAGCGTTAGTGAAAGCGTCTGCGGCCTGCGAAGAATATAAACGCATGAGAACAGCGTGATGTGTGTTTCTGTTCTCTACGTCCGATGACGTAATCACCTGCTCGATCCTTGTGGTTACTGTTGACTATCTTTATATAGGGGAGAAATGGCATGCGTACTGCTGTGAGAGTGTGGCAGGTATTGGTATCGACTCTTATCATCCTCGGAATATATCTAGTTATATCGCCCGACGCATTCGGTCAAGGGCTAGGCGGCGACGAGAAGGACGGAGAGAAGTGGAACGAACGTCGCAAGCATCGGCTCGACAATTATCGCGACGAGACCGGCAGGTTGCGATCTGATCTCCGCAAGAAAGGAATAGCAAAGCTCAAGCAGCTGCCGATCGCGGCGGGCGTCCCGGCGGGCGGCGGCGCTGCCCTGGTTGGGCCCGCCGGTCTGGAAGGACCGGGCCTAACTGGCGTTCAGTGGGTGCAAATCGGTCCGCAGCCGGCAGTTCCGCTAAGACAGTTCAACTTCCAAGGCTTCGGCCCGATGTCGGGAGAAGTCGTGGACATCGCCATCGACACCCGCGGCACGAGCGACAACGTCATCTATATTGCGACGAACCAAGGCGGCGTGTGGCGCAGCTTGGATGGCGGAGGAACCTTCACTCCAAGGACAGACTACTTTCCGACTCTGTCGATCGGAGCGCTGGCGCTCGATCAGGGTAATGCGTCGATCGTGTATGCCGGAACGGGCAATCTATTTGACGGCAATGGAAATAGGTGGCAAACAAGCCCGACGGTCGGTCAGACGCCTAATGCGGTCGGCATTTACAAGTCGTCCGACATGGGTCAGACATGGTCTATTGTTAATCCGGGAAATATATTTGACTCAATTGGCTTCGGTCGCATGGTTTCCCCGTCACCAGGAGTTTTATTAGCCGGCACCAGCGGCGGGCTCTTCAGGTCCGGCGACTATGGCGAGAATTTCGGCAATAACGCCCCGCTGTTCGATAACGGTCAGCCGATCCGTACCGGAAACATCACGGACCTGGATATTGACGTCAATTTCAGCACGACGGACATCGTCTACGTCTCGGTGTTCGGCGTCGGCGTATTGGCGTACAACGAAGGAGATACGACGTTACCGGCCAGTGCCAATATTCTTACTTCGACGAACGGCGGCCCAGCCAACTCCATTCAGTTCCTTCGCTTCGCGCAGGCGGAGTCGGATCCGTTGCGCATGTACGCAACGGTCGAGGGCTTTGCCGCCAACGATCATCAGGTGGCGAACACCGGGCCGATTAACCTTGACCGGTACGAAGGACTATACCGATCTAACGATGGAGGCGTAAATTGGACCCGCCTCGACGGCGCCGGGAGCGCAGAGGGCGCAGCGGAGCGCAACGGCGCCAACGGCTGCCAATGCGGTTACGACCAGACGGTGGCGGTCGATCCCCAGGATCCCGATCGCGTCTACATCGGCTTCCAGGCAGCGTATAGCTCGACGGACGGGGGCGTAAGTTTCGGCTTGAGCCCGGCGATGTCCGACGACAAAATTCACTGGGACCAGCACGCTCACTATTTCAGCCCGGCGGCGCACCGCACCGGCGGCGCGCCAACGCGGATGTGGTTGGGTTCCGACGGCGGTCTCCATTCATCTACGGACGGAGGCGCGACATTCAATAACGACCACAACATCACGATCGCCTCCAACCTGTTCACGGATATGGACATGGGTTACGGAAGTGCGGCCAACAACGCATTCACCTATGGCGGAACACAGGACACAGGCACGTTGCAAACGCACCCCGGCGTATCCGACTCACCGTCTGCGGAACGTTGGGACATGGGCATCAACGGCGATGGCGGCGGCGTGGGGGTCGATACGGCTAACGCCGCTCGAGCGTACTCGTCCGGCAACAACGGGTATCAGGTAACGACCGACGGGGGCGCCAACTGGGGTACGCCCGGCGGATACGTGGGACCGGGAACCATCTGGCGTTACGCGGTCGATTATTCGGATGCCGACAACGTTTTCATTGTCCAAGGGGGCAATGCGGGATTTGACCCGAGCCCGACGCTGCATCGCAGCACGGACCAGGGCGCTACCTATGTGAGTCTCTACACGGCGGGGTCCGCGATCCAGGCGATTGCCAATACGCCGACGGACCAGAACATCATTTGGTTAGGCCTGACCGGCGGAAGCGTGGCGAAAACCACCAATGCCCTCGCTGCCACGCCGACCTTCACCATGATGACGGTCAACGGCAACCCTGGCACCGCTGTGGGTAACATCGCGATCAATCCCCAGAACACGGATGTCGTGGCGGTCACCTACCGCGGACTCTGCGGAAATCCTTGTAATAGCGACGACAACCGACAGAAGCGCGTCTTCTTGACGACCAACGGCGGAACCACGTGGTCCGACATCAGCGGCACGGACGGCAACCCGAGCGGCAATCTGCCCAATCTGCCGATTCACTCGGCGGCGTTCGACTCCGGCACGAGCCCGGCGACGATCATCGTTTCGATGGACGGAGGAGTGCTGCGCTCGAGCAACCTCGGCGCTACCTGGGAGCAGCTTGGCGTCGGTCTGCCGACGGTCGATGGAACACGCCTGCGCATCGACAACACCGCCGAACCCACGCTGTTGCGCCTCGCCACCTATGGGCGAAGCATGTGGGAGTTGCAGCAGGCGCAAGGCCCAATCCTCTCGACGAACTATGATCTCGGATTCGGAACGCTCTGCGTGGGCGAGACGGCGTCGAGAGAAGTCCAGGTCTTTAACGTCGGTTCGGAGGATCTTATCATCAACGCCTTCTTCCGTTCCGAAGGGTCGTCGGACTTCAGCGTGATTGGGGGTCCGTCGACGCCGGTCGTTATTGCCCCGGGCAACCACATTAGCTTCACCGTGCGGTTTGCGCCGTCTAGCCCTGGCGACCAGACCGCGAAGTTCCAGATCAACAGCAATGATCAGTTCTTCCCCCAGTTCATTCTGGATGCTAGCGGTACCGGCAACATTCAGCAGATCGCGACGGTCATCGCCAACAGCGCCAGCTTCGGAGACGTTTGTACAGAGAACGATTTCCACGACTTGAATTTGACGATCGCGAACATTGGAAGCGGCACTCTGTCGGTCAGCGATATCAACTTCACCGGCATCGATGCCCTTGATTTCGACGTCCCGCAGGTCATGTCGTATCCGTTGACGGTCAGCGAGGGGACGTCGATCGAGATTCCAATCCGCTTCGACCCCAGCGGCGTTTGCGGTGCAACAAGCCTCGCCACCGTCAATATAGCCAGCGACGACCCGGACAATCCGACGAAGTCGGTCGACGTCAGCGGCACGGTTCCTTGCCCGGATCTCAATCTCACGGTCTTGGACTCCGGAGACTTCGGCAACGTCTGTCTTGGCGCCACGAGAGCCCTCGACCTGGAGCTTTTCAATCAAGGCAAGTGCGACCTGACGATCACCAACATCTCGCAACTGAACGCGGCCGACTTCGAGTTGCCGGCCGATCTCCAGTTCCCGCTGGTGATGAGCCACGACTCCACGAAGACGATTCCGATCCGGTACAACCCGGACGCGACGATAGCTTGCAGCAACACCGATCCGCGGCTGAACACGATCACGATCCACAGTGATTCGCTCGGAATCGGGGACCCCGAGAACGAATTGGACGTCATGGTCAGCGGCCTCTCCCAGTGCCCGAACCTAACGGTTGATCCGCCCTTGAGCGGCTTCTTGTCCTTCAACCCGACCGTTGCCGACATCTTCAGCGGCGCAACGCGGATCGTCGATTGCTCCGTGGTCCAGCAGGACGTGCTCAGCATTCGAAACACCGGCTTCTGCCCGCTGGAGATCAGCGGCATTTCCTCGAGTCTTCCGGACTTCGAAATCGACAGCCCCACCGCATTCGATCCTCCAATCATCGTTCCGGTCGGAGAAGAAACGCTGACTGTTGACGTTCGCTTCCGTCCGCAGACGGGCCTATCCTCTGCCGGTCCGACGGAGATTCTCTCCAGTCTGACGGTGGCGTCCAACTCCGGTCTCGGCGGACCGATGGTCGGCAACAGCGTTCTCAACGACTTCCTCTGCGGCGAGGGGGTATTGCAAAGCGGAACGCGCCTCACGGTGCTGAACACGACCTTACCGGCGGTCGCTCCGGTCGCCAATGTCGACAAGCTCAACCTTGTCAGCAAGGGCAAGAACACGCCGAGCCCAATCAACATCAGGCTCACGAATGTGCCGTTGCAGACGGCCTCCGTGTGCGGCAAAACGATCCCGTATCACCTGCACAACGAGCTGTTGCCCACCGTCGGCACGACGGGCTCGAATCCTAGGTCCTCATACATCGCCGATGCGATGGAAGGCAATCTCCAAGGAACGTTGTCCTACAGCATCGGCCAGTGCAACTTCGTCGTCGATAGCATTCAACTGCTGTCGGGCAGCGGCGGAGGCGGCAAACCGTGTAACCCGAAGAAGCCGGGATGCGTACCCTAGCCGGACGAACTCTTCGGTCCACCGCTGAGCATCGGGCCGCCGCTGAGAAGCGGCGGTCCTCGCTCCTTCGGTGCGCGACGGGCTTGCTGTGCCGGGGCGGACTCCTCGTCTTGCTCTCGGCCTGCAACCTTTTTGCCGATGCGCTCGGCGAGATCAGCGGAACCGTCATGGACCGCTCAGGCGGCGTCGTGACGGGAGCATCCGTATTCGCACGGAATACCGAGACGGAGTTTATCCGTAGCGCAAGGTCCGCTGACGACGGATCGTTCGTACTCGCAGCATTGCCGCCGGGGCCGTACGAGGTTGCCGCGGACCAAGAAGGTTTTCGGCGCCTTGAGCGAGGCGGAATCCGGGTTGAGACGGGCAAGCGGCATCTGGTCGACATTGTGCTTGACGTTGGCTCGTCCCGAGAGATCGTGCGGGTCGTTGCGGACGCCTCACTGTTGGAATCGGATTCCGCGACAATCGGCCACGTGGCCGGCACGGAGTCGACGGAACTCCTCCCCCTCAATGGGCGGAACTATCTCCAGTTGGCGGCGACGGTTCCCGGGGCGAGCGGCGTGGGATACAGCACGCCCGGAACAATCATGAGCGGCGAGCGGCCGACGGACCAGCGTCCGGGCAGCGAGCTCTTCGTCAACGGGAATCGTGAACAGTCCAACAGCGTTTTGTTGGACGGCGTCGACAACACGTTTCGCCGAAATGGACTGATTGCACTGCGGCCTTCGCTGGAGTCGATCCGCGAAATTGCGATTCGTACCAGCCTCTACTCGGCCGAGCACGGCGGCAAGTCCGGCGCCGCCATCAATATCGTCACGAAATCAGGCAGCAATGCGTTTCACGGCAGCGCGTTCGAATTCCTTCGCAATTCGGTTCTCGATGCACGAAATCCGTTCTCGCCCGAGCGGACGGCGTTCCGGCAGAACCAATTCGGAGCATCGTTCGGGGGACCGTTGGTCCGCAACCGGCTGTTCTTCTTCGCGGACTATGAAGGGTCCCGGAAGAGACTTGAGGAGACCAGCGTCAACACCGTGCCCAGTGGGTCGATTCGCGGAGGCGATTTCGGCGGGATTGCCGCGATCTATGATCCGGCGACGACTCGTCCGGATGGATCGTCAACCAGCGGATTCCGGCGAGACCCTTTCTTGAACGCGATCATTCCGCAATCTCGATTCGATCCGGCGTCGTCCAAACTGGCTGCGGCGTATCCGGCTCCAACAAGACCGGGACTGGCTAACAACCACACATCTCGTCCAAAACTCATGCAGGACGGGAACCAGGGAGACATCCGTATCGACGCGAACGCAGGGTCGCGGCACTGGCTGATGGGGCGCTTCTCCAGGCAGATTGTAAATACCCTCAATCCTTCGGAATTTCCGGGAGTGCGGATTGCGGGCCTCGACACTCCGCTCGACCTGGGCGGACGCGACCCCTCCGGCATAGCTCGTTTGGCGGCGACCCAGTCGGTCCTTGCTTGGACGTTCGCTCCGAACCCTAGCGCGCTGCTTGAAGCCCGAATGGGCTTCACTCGATTCGACTCGGCGTTGCGGCCGGCGGGTATGGAAGAAGGAAGCAAACTCGGAGAACGACTTGGCATTCCCGGCGCCAACCAGGGATCCCGCTCGGACGGGCTCCCCATCCTTGACCTTGCCGGCTACACGGGCATCGGTCACGGCCGCACGGTGCCGACGCTGCGGATTGAGAACACGTTCAACCCGCGGCTGGCGTTCACGAAGATTCAAGGCTCACACACTTGGAAGACCGGCCTGAGCCTTACCCGCCGTCAAGTCACGGACTTCCAGCTAAGCGCGGCGGCGGGCGACTTCGTCTTCAGCCGGGAGTTCACGGCCGATCCCAACAGCGCCGGGGCGACGGGCGAGACGATGGCGTCGTTCTTGCTCGGAGCCGCGTCGAGCATTGAGCAGGACTTCCTCTACGTCTGGCCGGGCATCCGCGCGTTCGAAACAGGGTTGTTCGTCCAGGACACTTGGCGCGCGAGCGATCGCCTGACGCTTGAATTTGGTCTGCGTTACGACTACGACGCGCCGCTCAGTGAAGTCCACGACCGCTGGGCGAACTTCGACGTCTTGACAGGCACGCTGCGGCTGGCCGGGATCAACTCGGATTCGGCGGTGGGCGTCCGGCGCGACTGGAACAACCTTGGGCCCCGGTTCAGTTTCGCCTTGCGGGCGTCGGATAGGCTCGTGGTGCGGGGCGGATACGGAATTCTTTTCAACACGCAGGGCAACGGAAACGCGTCGTTTCGGCTCCACCGGCAGGACCCTTACGGTCCGGTCTCGGTCGTCGACGTCGACTTGTTTGCGAGCGATCCGCGGGTCTTATCGGACGGGCTTCCCGCGATGCCCGCCTTGGATCTCGACCCCGCCGCGCCATCCGGCTCATTGACGGCGTTGGCTGACGACTTTCGGAGCGCGTATGTCCACCAGTACGCTTTGCAAGTGCAGGGAGTGTCGGAGTCAGGCAGGTCGATTCTCCGCGTGGGTGTCGTGGGAAACCTTTCCCGGCGCCTTCAGACGTCGTTCGACTTCAACCAGGCCGAGCCGGGGCCGGGCCCCCCATCGAGCCGCCGGCCGTTGAGGAAACTCGCTCCGGAGGCGGCGTCCGTCGATTACGGAGTGAGCGACGGGCTGGGAAGTTATCACGGTCTCCAGGTGAGTTTCGATCGGAAAGCCGGACCGGGCCTGGGTCTGTCGACGCACTACACTTGGAGCCACTCCATCGACAACGTCGGAACCGAGCAGGGCGGAGGTTCCGAGGAGCCGATCCCGCAAGATATCCGCAACCGAGCGGCGGACCGCGGCTCCAGCAGTTTCGATATTCGACATCGCCTCGTGCAGGCCATAACCATGGAGATTCCGTTTGGCGAAGGTGGTCGCCGCACGAGGTTCCGCCCACTCGACGCCGCCCTCTCGAACTGGCGTGTCAGCGGCCTGGTCACGCTGCAAAGCGGTTTGCCGTTTACTCCCGTCCTCGCCAACTCCTTCTCCAACTCTGGCCCGAGCAGGCCCGACAGGCTTCGCGATGGGGCGCTGAGCAATCCGACTGCGGAGCGATGGTTCGACGCCTCCTACGCTTCCGCGGGCGCCGCGTGGGCCCCCCCGGAACTTTTCACCTTCGGCAATGCCGGGCGAAACATCCTGCGTGGTCCTGGG
>CAMPKL010000113.1 GCA_946887065.1 uncultured Bryobacterales bacterium | reverse complement strand
GGCATTAACTCTGGCGGCGATGGTCGCAACCGGTTGTGGTGTGACGCTGGGGCATTCCGGTTGGACGGGCATTGCGCCAGGCTGGCTGATTGGACTCACCGGCAGGCCACCCGTCATGAATTGGACCCGGTAGCTTGCCCCACAATAGTTGAACCGCGTCGTAGGGCTCCACTCCAAGGCGGCTCCGCCATCCGTATCCAAATCCCTGACTCCCGCCCATCCGTAACCTCCCACCCAGAATCGGGCGGAGAGATTGGCAACGCCCTCCAGTTCCAACGGGAGAGGGGGCACGCCTAAAGTAAACCCAGAACTCGCAGACTCCAATGCCGGAGGAGCGATAGGCTCCGATGGCCACTCTGGCCTAAGGGCGACGACAGGTGATACTAGTAGTTCATACTCTCCCTGATTAGCAGGCAATGCAGTCACGACAATAATTGACGAACCTTCCGTCAGGAGCACGTCGATATGTCTTCCACTTGGCGTTATAGTATAACCACCCGATAACCACTGTGTGCCGTTCTTCGTAACCACCGCTACTGTTGCTGCAAACGGAACGGTACTACTTATCCTGACTCTTGCGAGAGCCGGTTGCTGCAAGACAACCTGAAAGATGTCAACATCTCGCGCGCCGGCCAAGGATCCTCGAATCCGAACTGGATAAGGAACCGGCGTTCCCGGAGCAGACTCCGGAAACTCCGTAGTTTCGTCCAGTCGAACATCATCGATAATTCCATTGCGGTCATCGTCCATGCCGTTGACCGTTTCCGCTGCGCCGGGGTACGTGGCCGGATTGCGGTCGTCCTGGTCGCCGCGCAAAACGGAGAACCCATCGCCGTCTTGGTCGGCGCAGTTGGCATTGGGACCGAACGCGTTTGCTAATTGGCCGCGCAGAGCTGCAGATATAGGCCAATTCCAACTATCCGCGTAGCACGAAACGTCGGCCCCAACACCGTGAGCCAAAGATTCCAGCAGGAGATCGTTCTTCTGTAAGATGGTCATCTGATTCGCGTCAAGACGCCGCCGGACAATCGAGTTCCGCAAGTAGCCAATAGCGGCCTTGACGCCGGGCGTACTATGCAGCTGTCCTATCCGCAGAGCCATGCCTCCCTGCGTGGCCGCAGCCATGTTATTGCAAGCGTTATCTTTTACGCAGGCAGTCCAACTAGAGTTTGGAAGCGCGACATACGGACCGAAGAAACGATCTAGCTGGTTTTGCAAGAACTGGGCGGGATAGTCGCCGTAGTAGCCTTCTTGTTTATAGACGTTCGTGCTGAACTGCATAAAAATCGTCCACGCATGCACGAAGTCCGGGCCGTACATCACAAAGCTGCTAAAGAAGTCAAAATTGTGCGCCATCTCGTGCCAGGCGTATTCGTATATCGCATCAGGCGGGTATTCCGGATGAGCCGGATCGAGCATATTGGGGTGAAGTTCAACGCCCTTGTACCCCACGTACCCACAGCCGCCGCCGCAGGTGTCGACGAACGCCATCTGAAGCAACGGCATGCTTCCCGCCGGCTCGCGCCCCATCATTTCTGCATAGTGCTGGTAGAGAATATCGAGTCGATCAATAAACACCCGTAATTCAGGAATAGTAAAGCGTCCCAGTGCGAGCGAGGCGGGCTGAACGAGAAAGGAGACATAGCGACCGTTATATTGCACGAGAGAATATTGGATGCCGTTGAATGCCTTATAGCTGACCGTCGAGCCGTCCGCGGGTGCGCCGACGATTGCGCGGCCTGCGGGGGTTTTGGCCACCAAGCGATCAACCTGCAACATCTCGGACGGCAGGATGTAATCCCGGCTGTGATTGAGCTCCTCCGAAATCGACCCAGAGTCCTGCGCAGTCGCCGAGACTCTTAATTGAAGCAAGCAGACGATAACAGTCACCCAGATCCACGTTCTGTTTCGCATGAGTTTCATACCACGTCTAAAATCGCGGGAAGGTCTCCGAATCCGGGAATTCAATGTTGTTGCAGCTTGACCTCGCGGCTGCGCTATCGTCTGCTGCTCCATCTGCGGAGGCGAGGGACAGCAAGGGCCAGAACGCTCCCGAACAGCAGTAGAGATGATGGCTCAGGTACTTGTGGCGCCTCGTTGATATAGTTGTTGCCGCTTGCGGTCGAATAGGTAAAATCGCCGATCGGCGTCAAGAAGAAGCGCAACGTGTTTGAGGCGTCTACGGTCCCCGACGGGAATTCCGGTGTCCCACCAGTCGCAGCAGTGAGGAAGGCGTGCACCGTAAGCTCTTCGCCGATGATTCCCTGTATGAGCCCCGTCGAATTATTGATGTCTCCATTGTCGCAGGTCATATCCTGGACGACTAGCGACCCTGCAGAGCCGAGCGGGGTCTGTGTGTCGATGCCTGCAAGGGCGAAACCGCTCTCTAGGCACGGATTGACCAAACCGTTGGGAGTAACAGTAGCCGAAAAATCCAATTCGCCGAGAAGTGATACCAGTGTGCCCGGCGCGAGCGTCGCAGACGTCAGGAACAGCGTGTCAAGGAACTCCGCATGACCGTCTGAGCTTATTCCGAAAGTGTTGACCGTCGCGAACGCATGCAGTGCGCCGTCCGTCACGGACGCAGACGCGAATCCGCCTGGCCATTCGGCGCTCACTGGACCTGCGCTATCACTGTTGTTCACCAATCCAGTGCTGTCGAGGTCCCGGTCTCCGTTCTGATCAACGACCTGCGCAGTCGCAATCGCATAGTAGATGGGATCGGCATATACCGCTGTGTTCCCTCCGAAGAAAAGCAACCCGCCAAGGGTCAAGAAAAGCAGTCGTTGATTATGCATCGTTCGCCTCCAGTACAAAGTGTGAAAATAGGCCGGGATGCGATCCCAGGCGTCGTCAAGGACTCTTGTTAAGAAAAATCGCGGGACAGCTATCCGGGCGTCACAACTTCGTCCCTTCAGGGTTTCCGTTATCGTCTGCTCCACCTGCGGAGGCGAGGGACAGCAAGTGTCAGAACGCTCCCGAGCAGCAGTAGAGACGATGGCTCAGGTACTTGTGGTAGCTCGTTGATATAGTTGTTGCCGCTTGCGGTGGAATAGGTAAAATCGCCGATCGGCGTCAGGGAGAAGCGCAAGGTGTTCGAGGCATCTGCCGTTCCCGCCGGGAAGGCCGACGTCGCAGCAGTGAGGAAGGCGTTCACCGTAAGCTCCTCGCCGATGATTCCCTGTATGAGATTTGTCGGATTATTCTGGTCTCCACTGTCGCAACTCATATCCTGAACGAATAGCGACCCTGCATGGCCGAGGGAGGTCCCTGTGTCGATGCCGCCATACGCGATGTGGCCGAATGTGCACGGATCGGCCAAGCCGTTGGGCGTAACAGTAGCCGAGAATTCCAATTCGCCGAGAAGTGATACGAGGGTACCCGGCGCGAGAGTCGCAGACGTCAGGAACAGCGTGTCAAAGAACCCCGCAGAACCAACAGAGCTTATTCCCAAACCGTTGGTCGTCGCGAACGCATGCAGTGCGCCGTCCGTCACGGATGCAGACGCAAATCCGCCTGGCAACTCAGCGCTGACCGGACCCGCGCTATCACTGTTGTTCACCAATCCCGTGTTGTCAGAATCCTGGGCTCCGCCGACCGCGTGATCAGTTACCCCCGCAAATGCAAAGGAATAGTAGATGGGTTCGGCGTGCACCGCCGTGTTCCCTCCAAAGAAAAGAAACCCACCAAGGGTCAAGGAAAGCAGTCGTTGATTGTGCATCGTTTGGCTCCAGTAAAAAGTTAGAAAATAAGCTGCGAATGCGATCCCAGGCGTCGTTAAGGGCAAGGCGAAGAACCGCGATCTACAGCGCCGCCACCGGAATCACTGGTCCGGTCGGAGTTGATTTGCCGTAGACGGTCAGCACTACCTGGTTGTTGCCTGGCGCCGCTGTTGCCGGCACGCGAATCGCCAGCTGATACAGCCCTGCAGCGTTAGGCGTTACTCCGACATACAAGACGTCGTCGGCGCCCATGACCAGGCCGCCGAACGACACCAGCGGATTGGCCCCAGGCAGCACTTCCGCGGCTTCAGTCGCTAGTTCACCCGTACCGAGCGCCGCTTCCGTCTCGCCCCAACCGGTCCCATAGAGGACGATGATGTCGCCGGGCTTGGCAGGGCGAGATGGCCCGAACTCATCCGTGAACATTCCGCTGGGAGCGACCGCCGCGGCGCCATCGTTGAAGCGCGCCGCTATCAGTCCGTCATTGGCTTGAGGCGGGAACAAGAAGAAGCCCGGAGTCGCCGCCTCTATCGTCACCATGGCGACTTCGCTGCTGACCGCGTGCGGAAGCGGGGAGAGCGCCCTGCCGTCCGCGGGAGCCAGTGAGATGGCGGCATGCAGGGCCTGCGCGTCGGTGTCGCAGTCGGTGATCACCACGACGCTTACTGGCCCCAGCGCCGCGGTAGCGGGTGTTTGGACGTTGACCTGCTTGGGCGTAATCGCAAAAATCGGCGCCCGCTCGTTTCCTATCTCCACGCAGGTGCCGCCCAGGATCGTCGCAACGTTGCCGTCGTCGTCCAGGTCGGGAAAGAAGATGGTCTCGGTCGAAAACCCCACGCCGAACACGCTGATGATCGACAACGGCGAGATCGTGCTCACATTCGGAAGCAAGTTGGCTAGTACGATTCCGCCTTCCGAAATCGACGGGCCTCCACCGCCGCCGCTAAAGTCTCCAAAAGGCCTGGCTCCACCGTCATAGCCCGCGGCATTGGTCAGTCTTGCTTCGCCGCTGCCGTCGATGTTAATCGCATAGATCTCGCCGTTGCCGTCTCGTTCGGTCTCAAAGAAAATCCGTGTGCCGTCCGACGACACAGTGGGGAACTCGTCGTTGGCCGGATGGGTCGTCAAGCGGGTCGGAGCGCTGCCATCGGCATTCATCACATAGATGTCTTCGTTGCCGTCTCGGTCGGAGCGAAAGATAATCTTCGATCCGTCGGGCGTCCATATGGGCTGGCTGTCTCGACTTGGGTGGTCGGACAAATTCGTGAGCCCGCCGCCGCCGCTGCTCATGGAGTAGACCTCGTCATCGTCCACGACGAGTAGAATCTTGCTGCCGTCTGGAGACCATCCCCGAATCTCCCCGCCCGTGTTGCCGTCTGTCAAATTGACGACAGAGCTGCCATCGGCATTCATCACGAAGATGTCGTCGAAGGCTCCGTCCCGATCGGAACCGAACAGAATCTTCGTGCCGTCAGGTGACCATCCCATCCCAAAGTCAGATCCTGGGTTCATCGTTAGGTTGACCGGAGCGCCGCCGCCGGCGTTCATTACGTAGATTTCGATGTTGCCATCGCGATCGGACCCGAAAAGGATCTTCGTACCGTCAGGCGACCATCGCGGCCTGAACGCTAAGCCCGTCTGCAATTTAACCGGAGCCGTGCCGTCTGCATTCATCAAAAAGAGGCCATAGGCGCCGTCTCGATCGGAGCCGAACACAATCTTCGTGCCGTCAGGTGACCATTCTGCGTCGCCGTCAAATCCCGGGTTCACCGTCAAATTGACCGCAGCGCTGCCGTCGGCGTTCATTACATAGATTTCACTGTCGCCACCCCGCTCGGACCCGAACAGTATCTTCTGCGCGTCCGCGGGAACCGCGGCGAGCAACACAAGCCACACGATGGACGCAGCCGCTGACACAAGAGTGCGCCAAATCCGAGGCCGTCCCGGATAGCCCCAGCAATGGACGGTTCGGACGTCGCGCTCAAAATGGCCTGCAATCTTCCTGCAGGGCAGCGGCCTTTCTTTGGGTTCGTGGTTGGTCATCTCGTTTCTCGTGGGCCAAGACTATCCGGGGCGAGGGCGTTAAGCAACGGGCAAGAGAGGTCAAAGCGCATTTGTCCGCTCATGTCCTGAGGTTCGTGCGGGCCTCGCGTCCCGAAAGTGGGTTTTAGGGGCCCGCGGGCGGGCGCCCGCTTCTCAATAGCCCAGAACTGCCGCGCCGAACGGACAATCCTGGCTGACATCTGGAGTAGCTGCCTATAAGTCCGCGCGTGGACAAAAACGCCCGAAAACAGATCATGTTGAGCCTCCGCAGCCCGCTCATTTGCGTAGATTCCCGCAAACAGTACAGGAAGTAACTCATCGTGCCGGCTAAAGGCCGCTTGCTCGTTACCTCCACGCTGTACCGAGGAACAAGCGGTTCGAGTGTCCAGCGCACCTACCCACACCAGGCGACTCACGGGCGAGATAGAGCAAAGAACCATCTGGTGCATGGGGTCCCGCTAGTCGCAGCGCAACGTGCGCGAAGGGTTGAGCCTCGACGCACGAACAGCGGGTCCAAGGCTGGCGCTGAGTCCAATGCCGGCGAGGGTAACGGCCGCGGCAGCGAGAATGACGGGGTCGCTGGCGGAAACCTGCCACAGCAACGATTCGATCAGGCGACCGACGGCGATGGCCAGGAATAGACCGAAGGTAATTCCGCATATCGTTACCCAGACGCTGTCCCACAGCATCAGACCAATCACATCCGCGCGCTGTGCGCCGAGGGCAATGCGAAGGCCGATCTCCCTCATGCGGCTACGGACGATGTGCGTAGTCGAGCCGTACAGTCCGATCGCAGCGAGAACGATGCCAAGAAGGGCAAAAGCAACAGAAAGCTGCGCGACGAGCCGGTCGCGCCGCAAGGATGCGTGGACAGCCTCGGGGAGCGTGCCGCTGTCAAACGGGATGTCTGGAGCCAGCGCGGTGAATGCCGCGATCAACTGCGCCTCACAGACTGAGGCATCGACCCCTGGTTTGCCGCGCACGAAAATGGGAGGGTAGGCACGCAAATTCAGAGGGAAGTACAGGATCTCTCGCGGCGTCTCGCGGAAGCTCGTATCGGTCGTGTCGCCGACTACCCCAACAATTCGTGCGTTTTTCGGGTTGCTACCAGTCCCGACTTCCTGCCCCATCGGATCACGGTCCGCGAAATAGTGTTTGGCGAACCGTTCGCTCACGATCACGACGGGGGGTGCGTCGTCCAAACGGTCCTGCTCTCGAAAAGTTTGTCCTTCAACAAATGGGATTCCGAGCGTTTCGAAGAAACCCGGAGAGACGGATTTGACGAAGGCCAGGTTCGGCTCGTCGGGCGCCAAGGTATAGCCTGGAACCCGGACATCGTTCCACTCGCCAGCGCCGTACGCGAATGGTAATCCATACCCCTCCCCGACGGATTCGATACCGGGAGTGTTGCGTAGACGTTCCACGACTTCGTCCATCACGGACGCCACACCCTCGAAGGGGAACCCGTTCTTCCAAAACTGCGCCTCGAGATAGGCGACTGATTGGGTATCCAGCCCAGGGGGGGCATGGTTTAAATTCCACAGCGTCTTGGCGAACATTGCAGCCGATGCAACCAGTACGAACGCGGCTGCTACCTGTGCCGTGAGTATGATCTGGGCTGCCCGCCCCCGGCTGCCTACAACCGCCGCTGAGTAGCCTTTCAGACTCTGATCTCCCAGCCGGTAGGATCGAAGCGCCGGCAAGAGTCCGAACAGCAGTGCCGCTGCTGCGGTGAAAAAGACGGCCAGCGCCACAGCCGAGCCGTCAATTTGAAACGTCAGCCATGATCGCTCAGTCTCGTTGACGAACAAGAGCAGCAAGCCCGTAATCCACCGGGCCGAAAGCAGGCCCAACATTCCGCCTGCAAAAGCGATCGCCAGGTACTCGGTCATCCAATGCCGAATCAACTGTCCCCGGCTTGCTCCCAGAGCCAGCCTCATGCTGGTCTCGCCGTTACGCTCGATCCCCCTGACAACCAGCAATGACGCGAGGTTGGCGCAGGCGATCAGAAACACAGCTACGGCTAGGCCTAAGAGCGTGTAGATGGCTTGTGAAAACTCCAACCTCAGCGGCGAGTATCCGCGGCTGCCGTCTCGGAACGTTACGTACTCAGGATCCCGGTTGCGGTTGGCGGGAGGATTGTTTCTGCGGGGCTCCAGTGTTGGCCAGCGTTCACGCAGGGTGTCTTTCGCGGCTTGCAGAGGTACCTCCGGCTTGAGCCGCGCCATTGTGAAGAAACCCATGGCCCCTTCGCCGGGCCTGAAGTTCGGGTTGAAGCGCCATTGCGCGCGGTGAGGGATGTAGGCGTCAGGAGGAAAGCCCGGCTCGAGTCCGAGGAAGTTTTCAGGGGCGATGCCGACAACCTCAAAGGACAGGTCGAGCAGCTTGACGCTTTTCCCCACTACGTTTTCGTCGGCCCCGCAGAACTCGCGCCAGAATCGATAGCTGAGTACGATCCCGTGGCCTCCGCCCACACGATCGTCCTCGGGCGTTAATAGACGCCCCAGGGCGGGACGGATGCCCAGTGACTCGAAGTACTCCCCAGTCACGCGATCAACGTCGACCATTCCCTTACGGCCCTCAAATTCAAGTTCGTAGTTCCCCCAGGTCCAGCCGAACACCGACTCGAATATGTCGAAGTTGTCGCGAAGCCTTTCAAATTTCGGAAACGACAACCGATCTGCCGGGCCGCTCGAGAGATAGAGGTACTGGAGTGTTTCCGGGCTTTGGACGGGCAGCGCGGTCAGAATCAGGCGGTTGATCAAGCCGAAGATCGCTACGTTCGCGCCGATGCCCAGGGCCAGCGAAATCACCGCGATGGCCACAAATCCACGCCGCCTCCGCATCGAACGCCCCGCGTCGCGGAGGTTGCGCGACAGCTCGTCAAACCATGCTGCCCCCCGGGCCTGACGGCATTCCTCCTTGAGGCCTTCCGTGCCGCCAAATTCCAGCCGTGCCTGACGCAACGCCTCCTTCCGCTCGGCGCCCTCCCTGACGAGG
>CAMPKL010000112.1 GCA_946887065.1 uncultured Bryobacterales bacterium | reverse complement strand
CAGCCCCGAGGCGCAAGCCCGGGGAAAGTCAACCGCTATGCCCCTCTCCAAGCCCCTAGGGGGCGGAGCAACTCACAAGTTTTCCCAGCTGCCGATTTGAAACTTAAGCGAGTCCCGGCCGGCTGCGGCACGCGCGTTCTTCGGCGGACATGCCGGCGCGTTCCCTTCCGGCGGCGAACGGCAGAGCCTACTTCTTGCCCTCGACGACCACCACGAATTCGTTCTCGCGGGCCAGTCCCAGCTTCTCTCTGGCGAGTTGCTCCACCCGGAATCCGTTGTCTTCCAACGCTTTAATGTCGGCCTCAAGCTCCGCGTTACGCTGCTCCAGATCTTGGATTTCCTCGCTCAGACGGCTCTCTTCCATCCAAGCCTCACGCAAGTCCAGGACCGCCTGCAAGCCCGAAGCCTGCAGCCAGGCGACCGCGATGGCAATCACGCAGATATAGCCAATCCGCTTGCGGATCCGCCAAATGGAGTCAGGAACAGTCACAAGCCGTGTTATCGATGATAATCGAAACAGGCTTTAGGACCTAGTACTACATGCCTATGCCCTCTACCAGACCGCACAGAATTGCTCTAACCACCTGCGGATCGCCCGAAGAAGCCGCCCAACTGGCTCAAGAGCTCGTATCCCGCCGTCTCGCTGCCTGCGTCAACGTCGTGTCCGGCGTGCGGTCATTCTATTGGTGGGACGACCGTATACAAGACGACAACGAGCTGCTGCTTGTGATCAAAACTCGCGTCGAACTGCTCCCCCAACTCCAACAAGCCCTCGCGCAGTTGCACTCCTACGAGGTTCCTGAGTTCATCGTCCTGCCGGTCGTCGACGGTTCTACTGCCTATCTCGATTGGATCGACGCCAGCCTTACTCGAACAAGCTAAGCTGCGAATTCATCAGCGGCCCTTCGAAAACCGCCGCCGCGCGCAGCCCAAACCGCTCTCTCGCCTCTCTCAGATTTCGCTCAATCCGCGCAACCGGCCCGCCCTTGGGATAAGCATCCCAACGATAAAGCTGCTCGTAGTCCGCTACAAGATGCGGGAAGTGATTGCGCAACAGCGGGAAAAACTGCTGCCTCGCGCTTTCCTTCAGAAACAAAGTTCCTCCGCTCAAATACTTTGCCCCGGCATCTCGCGCCGCTCGGCCCAGATCCCCCAGCTGTTCAGCTGCGTCCGTGATCCAGGGCAAAATCGGGCTGGCGAAAACTCCGGTCTGAATCCCGGCATCCGCCAAAGCGGACAACGCGGCCAAGCGCAAATCCGGCCGAGGCGCGCGCGGCTCCAGCAATCGCGCCAAACCCGCGTCAACCGTGGTGATCGTGAAGTTCACCGATAGCCGATTCCGTTGCGAGATCGCCAACAGCAGATCCAAGTCGCGCGTAACGCCATCGCCCTTCGTGGTGATCGCCAGCTCACGTCCCGAACCCTCGGCAAAAACTTCCAACAACGAACGAGTCACGCCAAACTTCTTCTCCGCCGGTTGATAGGGGTCCGTGCTCGTACCCATGGCGATTGCCCCCGCGCTAGGCCGGCGCAAGTCTCGCCGCAACAGTGCGGCAGCCTCGGACTTGGCGTAGATCCGCGTCTCGAATAGCTTGCCGTCCTCCATGCCCATGAATTCATGCGTGTAGCGCGCGTAACAGTATCGGCAACCCATCTCGCAACCCCTATACGGATTGATCGTCCAAGAGAAAGGCGTCCGCGGACTGCTGCAACGGTTCAATATGGTTCGGCTCTCTAACGAACGGTACTCAACCTGCCGCTTGGCCCCGATCGACATCGACTCCGCCGCCAAACGAGCGATGCCGACTAGACCGGGGACTGCGGCTGGAAGGACGGAATCTCCGATGAGCACGAACACATATTCGCTTTTTATTCGCCTCGTGTCAAGGTCTTTTTCTTTCCCTCGCCGGACCCTTCTAAGATTTGCAGCGGCAAGCTATAATTCAGCAGTCGTTCCGATGCGTTGCCGACCTTCAACCGATCTTGCGGGATTGTTTCTGGCGTTATGTCTAGCGAGTACGTCCAACGGTCAGGAGTTGTTGCGCGTGGGCTCGGACGGCAACGGTTACTTAGGAGCCGGCGATTTGGCTGTGCTTTCGTCCGACGAGAAGCGAATCGACCTCCCTTGCGAAGTCGAACCGCTCGAGCCGGAACTTGAGTACGATCTCAACTTCCGCGCCGGCTACAACGCCAAGATCCCCCTTGCGGCCTTGGCCGGCGACGGGAACTCCTTGCGCGTGGTCTTCCGCGTCACCCCGCTCAACAACCCCGACGAATCGGTCTACATGCAGCATCGTTATGTGGTGCCGTCCATCGCAGCCGACGCCACAGGAGAGGCAAACCTCCCGGGCAAGTTCCGCTTAGGTCCGGGCCAATACAAAATCAATTGGCAGATGCGCGACCAGACGGGCAAGGTCTGCGCCTCCAACTGGGAAGTGGCCGCCGAAACGGTCGAGGAATTCGAAAAACTGGCTACCAATCCCAGCGACAGTATCGTCATGCCCTTCACCGACGAGTTGTTCGCGGACGAGCCGCCCGTCATGCGTCCCCGCGAGGCGTTGCGCCACGTCAAGCTCATCATCAATTTCACGCCGGGCAACGCGGCGATGGCCCGGCTCAACTCCTATGACCTGAGCAGCGTCGTCTCCATGGTCCGGGCTATCAGCAGAGAACCCCAATTCGGCGTCTTCAGCGTCGTTGCCTATCAATCGCAGTTGGAGAAAGTATTCTTCGAACAGGACCGTGCGGCGCGAATCGACTTCCCCGCCCTTGGAGATGCCTTCGCGAACATCGAAGGCGGTTCCGTCGACATCGAAAAGTTGCAGGACAAAGAAAGCAGCCGGCGCTTCATTCGCGAACTGTTCGAGACCCATCTAGCTAGGAGCGACAACGAACCCGACGCCATCATCTTCGTGGGTCCGAAGCTGGTCTTTGACCGCTCGCCTGAAAGCGCCATCATGCCGCCGCAGGAGTTCACCTCCGCGCCGGTCTTCTACTTCATCTACAACCGCAATCCGCGCGCCTATCCCTGGCGCGACGCCATCAGCGCCGGCCTCAGCAATCACACGATCCACGAGTTCGACATCACCCAAGCCAGGGGTTTCGGACAGGCCCTCAAAGACACCTTGCTCATCCTCGATCACCAGCAACCCGTACTGGCAGCCGAGCCGGCAAGTTCGTCCCGCTAGCCTACTCTGCGTTGATCAGCCGCTCCACTTCGGCGGCATCGCCTGGCAGCATGGCGCTGAGCACCCGTGCGCCGTCTTCGGTCACCAGCACCATATCTTCAATCCGTACTCCGAAGCCTTCGTCGGGCAGGTAGAGTCCCGGCTCCACGGTAATCACCATCCCAGCCTGCAAAGGTTCGAACGGGTCGCCCGAGTCGTGGACCGCCAGCCCAATGTGGTGCCCGACGCTGTGCGTGAAGCTCCGCGAAAGCCCGCGCTTCTCCGCCTCGAATACCTCTCGCGCAATCTGGGTGAGACTATTCGAGCCGCTCCCCGACAGCGTCATGCCCGGCTTCACGGCGGCGATGACCGCCCGCTGCGCTTTCAACACCAGCTCGTACACCGCCCGTTGCCGCTTGCTGAATCGACCCGAAACCGGCAGCGTCCGCGTCAAATCGGCGGCGTAGAAACTGTATTCGCCGCCCACATCCAGCAACGCCAGGTCACCGCGTGCCACCTCCGCGTCGTTCTCGGTGTAGTGCAGCACGACGCTATTCGCCCCCGCCGCGACGATCGGCGCATAAGCATTCCGCTCGCAACCGCACGCCAACAGCGCGTCGGTCATCTTGGCCTGGATTTGAAATTCACGCGCCGCCTCGCGCACGTTTCGCATGGCGGCTAGGTGCGCGTCCGCCGAGCAGGCGACAGCCTTTTCGATCAAGGCGATCTCTCCGGGCGATTTGATCAATCGCATGCGGTCGATCGCGTCCCGCAGATCCTGAACCGGAAGCCCCGCCGCTTCATTCAGCCTCTGGGACAGATCAACCTGCGAAAGCGTCCCGTAGCCGTCCGAGGGCAGAGACGTCACGCCATACGCAGCGGCATACGACCCCAATTCGTCGCTGAGAACTTTCTCGAAGTCGTCCCTTCCGCGAACGTCGGCAAAACCGCTCAAACGCGAAGCTTCCTTCGACCCAGGGTCCACCCGCACGCCCGACCAAACTTCATCATGAGGATCGCGCCGGGGCAGAAAGAGCATCTCCCGGTAAGCGGCCCCATCCTGCGCAGGCAACAGCAGCGCAGCCGCTCCCGGCGCATTCCAGCCTGTCAGGTAATAAAACTCATTCTGCTGACGGAAACGGCTCGGCCCCGGGCGCCCTTCGTCCTCTTCGAACCCCAGCAGAATAATGACGCCATCCGGCTTCTCAGCCGCCAACCGCTCCCGCCGCTCGCGAAAAACCTCCAGCGGCTCGCGCTCAACAGCCGAGCAAACGACCGCCGACAGCAACAATAAAGCCAGCCGAACCATGGCACTTCAGTATAGAGATCCGAGCGGTCTAGAGATCCGAGCCGCCATGCTTTAGCTGGCGGTCTCCCGGGGTGTCCCCGTCAGCGCCCTCCCCTCACACCGATTGTTACAATATCGGGTCGGTTTGTATTAAACCGCACCGAATCCTCATGAGTTCTCTTGGCCGTCTGTTGGGATATCTGAGCGTACTCGTCAACTTGCTCCTGAGCCTCGCTCTGTTGACGGTCGGCCTGATCGCCGCGTTCGAGACTTCCGACCTCAGGCTCGGTCCCATTCCGGCCTGGGCCGATACCGTGACCAGTACGGTGCTCTACATAGGGCTCACCGGCCTCATTGCAGTTGTGCTGGCTTTCCGCTCCAACAAGGCCGCGCGTTTGTTGCACGTCCTGTGGAGCCTGCTCGTGGCCTACATCGGCTCCAGAGCCTTTTGGAGCCCGGCCTACCGCTTCGATGGAATCGAAGACTTCAAGCTCAGTCTCTGGATCTTCGCAGCATACCTGCTCGTCGTCATCGGAAGCATGCTGCACGTTAAAGCCGCGGGACCAAAAAGACGCGGCTATCGCACCAGCTAGGTTTGCAACTCAGCCACAATCTCGCTCGCTGTTTGCCGCGCTCTGTCGAGTTCGCCCGGACCGTAGCTGATTGCGCCCACTCGTGCGTGCCCGCCGCCGCCGTATCGCTCGCACAACGTCGCTAAGTTATGCTTCGGGTTCTCCGCCCAGGGGCTTGAGCCAACGGAAATTTTCGTCCGGAACCCCGCATCCAGCACCGACACCGTGTACGTGCCCTCGGGATGCAGATAGTAGGGAATGAATTTGTTGTAGCCCGCCAGGTCCGTGTCGCCGAGATCGAAAAAAATCACGCCGTCCCTATTCACCGAACGCTTACGAATAATGTCGATCGAAGCCTGATGCCGGCGGTAAAGTTCATCGAACACCGGCCGGATATCCGGCCGCTCCACAATCTCTTCCAGCGAATATTCCGTCAACAACGGGATGACCTTGCTGGTCAGGTTTTCTTCCGACGCCTCAAAAACCAAGGTCAGTTTCATCGCCGCGGCCGGCATCTCCACGGCGGTCTTCGCGCAATCGTACCGCGCTCCGTCAATGATGTCGGCCCAGCGGATAAGATCCGCCATCGCCGAAGCGTCGTAGCCAAACCGGTCCCGCGCGACATCCGCTATAAATTGCGTGCAAGAACGATATCTCGCGTCGTAAAACTTCTTGCCCGACTCGTCCCGTTCGAATGCCCGCTCGTCTTCCGCGGACAGGAACGCGCTCTGGTGATGATCGAACCACCAATCCAGTTTCGCGTTGTTGGCGAACTTGAAATCGACGATGGCATTCTCTTCCCCGGCGAAAAGCTCATCCGGGAAGACTTGATTGGCCTGGTGAAATAGTCCCTGCAGCGAGAACTCGGCAGCGGGATCCATCCGCGAGCGGAAGAAATGTCCGAATATCGCAGCCGAGCAAGCGCCGTCGAAACAGCGGTCGTGATAGAGAATTCGAACGTGCATTCCAGGAAAGCGTATTAGCTTCTCACAGGGCAGACCTTTAAGCAAACCATCTATTTGACCTCGGGATCCGCCGCGTAAACCTGAACAGCGTTCTCGACCGGCCTCACGGTCCTCAGATAGGTGAACAGGGCGTGCAAATCCTCGTCCGTCAGGCCCGCGAAAGAGCGCCAAGGCATCACCGTCAGATGCCCAGGATCGACCACCGTCGACGCTTCATTCTCGGGCGCGAACTGGCGGAACAAGCGAACAAATCCCTCGTACTCTTCCGGCAGCACGCCCGTCGGATCGGGAGTAATGTTGGGCGAAGTCACCGGCCCGGACGGCAGCGGAAAGGTCTGGCCGCCCGCTAGATCATCCACGTCCTCCGAGTGGCATCCTTTGCAGCTGGCAACGGTCGCCAGATGGTCTCCGTAAGCGACCTCGTTGTCGCGCGACATAGGCGGCACCGGTTCTTCCAGCGGCGTCGGGATCTGCCGCACGATGACGCTCATCGGGAAGTTCACCACCGTCTCGGGCGTCGCACGGCTCACCGCCGGGATCGTTCGCAGATAGGCGATCAGCGCGTAAGCGTCTTCGTCCGGCAAGTGGCGGTAAGCGTCAAAAGGCATCATCGGAAACAGCGCGACGCCGTCGCGGCTAATGCCTTCACGGATCGCCCGCAGCAACTCGTCGTCCGTCCAACCGCCGACGCCCGTCTCCTTGTCCGACGTTATGTTCGGCATGCACATCTTGCCGGGGAAGCCCGCCAACTCATCCAAGCAGTCCCCGCCGGCGAAGGCCGGGCCCACCGCAGGCAGCGAGTAGTCGTCGTGGTCGCGCTGCGTGTGACAATGCACGCAGCTCAACAGGTTATTCGCCAGATACTCGCCGCGCGCGATCCGTTCCGGCGTCGACTCGATGCGCAGGTTCTTGAGCTCCCGCATCCGCGGCTCTTTGACGATCAGGTAGAGCATGATGCCCACGCTGATCGTCAGCACGAACGCGAACCACAGCAGGAACTTGCGCCTCATAAGGGGCAAGGATATCCAGCCGGACCATTCGCCGCAACAGTGCAGCCAGCTTCGTCTTGGACCTCACCGGGATCGAATGGGATAATGATCCCTTCAAGCCGGGCCTCCGGTTTGCCGAGGAGCCAAACTTCCGATGCGCCAACAGTGGACAGCCAAACGTTACGACGATCCGATTCGGACCCAGATGCACTACGCCCGCAAAGGCGTCGTCACCGAGGAGATGGCTTACGTCGCCAATCGCGAAAAGCTGTCAGCCGAATTGGTCCGTGACGAAACGGCTCGCGGCAGGATGATCATCCCGGCCAACATCAAGCACACGAACCTTGAGCCCATGGCCATCGGCATCGCGACGAAGTGCAAAGTCAACTCCAACATCGGCAACTCCGCGACAACGTCGAACGTCGATCAAGAGCTCGAAAAGCTGGCCTACTCCATCAAGTACGGCGCCGATACCGTAATGGATCTGTCCACCGGCGGCGACATCCCGCACATTCGCAAGCAGATCATCGCCAACTCGCCCGTGCCGATCGGGACCGTGCCGATTTACGAGGCCCTCAACCGCGTCAACGGCAGAATCAAAGACCTCACCTGGCCGATCATGCGCGACGTGATCGAGGAGCAAGCCGAGCAGGGCGTCGACTACATGACGATCCACGCCGGCGTACTCATTCAATACGTGCCGCTGGCAGTCAAACGCATCACCGGCATCGTCAGCCGCGGCGGTTCGCTGCTGGCCGAGTGGATGGTTTCGCATCACCAGCAGAATCTGCTGTATGAGAACTACGACGAGATCTGCAAGATCTTCCAGAAGTACGACGTCAGCTTCTCGCTCGGCGACGGCCTGCGCCCCGGCTCCATCGCCGATGCTTCCGACAAGGCCCAGTTCGCAGAGCTGGAGACGTTGGGGGAACTCACCAAGAAAGCGTGGGAATACGACGTGCAGGTCATGGTCGAGGGTCCCGGACACATCCCGCTCGACGAGATCAAACTGCAAGTCGACAAAGAGATGGAGCTGTGCCACGAGGCCCCGTTCTACACGCTAGGCCCGCTCGTCACCGACATTGCGCCCGGCTACGACCACATCACCTCCGCCATCGGCGCGGCGATGATCGGCTGGCACGGCGCCGCCATGCTTTGCTACGTCACGCCAAAAGAACATCTCGGGCTGCCCAACAAAGAAGACGTGAAGCAGGGCATGATCGCTTATAAGATCGCCGCCCACGCCGCCGACATCGCACGCCATCGCCCCGGCGCCCGCGACCGCGACGACGCCCTCTCGCGGGCACGCTTCAACTTCGATTGGGAGCAGCAGTTCGCCCTGTCGATCGACCCCGAAACCGCGCGCGCCTATCACGACGAAACGCTTCCCGAAGAAGGCTATAAGTCGGCTAAGTTCTGCTCCATGTGCGGCCCCGCCTTCTGCTCGATGAATCACTCGTCCACGCTAGAAGGCTTCACCGCGGAAGACGCCCAAGCGATCCTCGACAAAGGCCAAAAGCAAGAACTCGTCTCCATCGACGGCGACTAGCACCGGCAGCGGTCCTCACGCGCCCGCAATCGTCCGCCAGACGCCCGCGCAAGTCCGCCAGACGGCCGCGAATGTCCGGCGATGTCCGCAAATGTCCGCAAATGTCAGGGTTGATTTTGGCCTAAGTCGTTGCTGAGGCAGGCGATGACCGGTTTTGGGGCCAAAAAGCGGACATTTGAAAATTACGGTTGAAAGAAAACGCTCCCTCACAGGCGCGGCTCTGTCGCGGTTCGCCCTGGGTATTGAGGTTGGGGCGGGATTTGGCCCTGG
>CAMPKL010000111.1 GCA_946887065.1 uncultured Bryobacterales bacterium | reverse complement strand
GTCGTGCACGTGAACGGGGCTGCCGTCGTACGACGCCACGAACACGTTCTCGATCTCCTCGATGCTGCTGACGCGTCCGATGCCATGCACCATCTGCGACACACCGCCCGAGGTGATGAGCCCACCGCCGACGTTGGTGTTGTTGTCGTCACGGCCAAACTTCGTGATGCTGCCGACGATGATCGCGTCGACGCCAAGAAGCTTGCCGATCTTCGCCGCGCTATTCGAGTCGAACCGGTCACTGTTCGAGTCGTTCTGTTCCTGCATGATCCGGTCCAGCATGGCCCGCTCGATGACCGAGTACTTGCCGCCGTTCACCAGCTTCTCGACAGTAAGGTCGCGAATGCCCTTGCCGATGTCCTCGTTGGTTCCGAACCACGCCGCAACGGCGGTTTGGACGGTTCCGTACTCGAAATCCATAACCGCAACGCGAGGCTTGCTTTGGGTTTGGGCATATGCAGCCCCGCAAAGAACAAGAGGCAGTAAGTAGGCGCAGAATCTATTGGACATCACAATCTCCGCATCGGCTGAATTTCCCTGGGGCAGAGCAGGATGCTCCGTTCCTCGAAATTTTGGGACATTTTGCGCGACATGTCCAGTACGTTTTTGCCCGCGGGCGCAACTTGGGCGGCCTTCGTGCTTCAGGCCTCGGGGTAGTTCATGGTGACTGGATCCGGCAACGGGATCATTTCGATCTTGCTGTCGTCGTCCAGCGACTGGAAGCTGAATTCCGGCTCGTCCGGATTGCCCGCCTTCACGGCATCCGTTGCGCCGACCGCCAAAATGACGACCCGTTCCGGATGCAGGTACTTCTGGGCGACGCGCTGGACCTCGTCGACCGTCACGTCGGCGATGCGGTCCCGGTAGTTCTTCCAGTAGCCGGGTTCGCGGCCGGTGTACTCGTCGGAGGCGAAAGTGCCGGCGATTTGGTCGGCGCTGGCGAAGAAGCGCGGAAAAACTTCGATGTTGTAGTTCTGGGAGAGTTCGAGTTCTTCGGCTGATATCTTCTCTTCGCGGATCTTGCGCATCTCTTCGAGAACAATCGTCGCCGCTTGCGCGCAACGGCCGCTCTCGGACTGGAAGGCCGCCGTGAACAAGCCGGGGTAGTACGTTCCCGGAGAAAAATCGGAACTCGCGGAGTAGGCCAGCCCTTCGTCGGAGCGCACACGAGACATGATCCGCGAAACGAAAGAACCGCCGCCCAGGATGTAGTTCATCACGCTGACGGCAATGTGGTCGGGATTACTGCGAGCGATGCCGGGGTGTCCAATGCGCACCTGAGCCTGATTGAGGTTTTCGTCGACCTTTTCGACCATGTAGACGCCGGGCCGAGGCTGATGAGTGGGCGCCGGGATCTCGGGCGCGGGGCCTACCTTGGGCCACTCGCCGGAGGTCATGTACCCGGAGAGCTTGTCAACCATCGCGTCGGTTTCGAAGTCGCCTGACACGGCAAAAATGAAGCGCGAGGGCGCGAAGTTCTGTGCGTGAAATTCAGCCATCCGTTCCGGCGTAACGCGCGAAACGGTGTCAGCGGTCGACTGCCGGGTCGTGAAGTGGTCGCCGCGCATCAGCCGGGCGTACTCGCGGCCGACGATGCCGCCGGTGTCATCGTTGCGGCGGGCCAGGCTCTGCAGGGTTTGAGCGACGGCAAGTTCCAGCCGCTCGGGATCGAACGCCGGATGCCGCAGCATGTCGAAAAACATCTCCAGCGAACGGTCCAAATTCGCTTTGAGGCAACCAACGCCGGCCGAACCGGAGGTTCCGCCGATGCTGCAGCCGATCTCCGTGGCAAGGAAAGCCGCCTCCTCATCGAACTCGTTCGCAGACATCGTCTTCGTGCCGCCGGCCCGCATTTGCGAGCCGGTGAAGCTCGCCACGTCAATGTCCTGGTCGGGGGCCAGGTACTCGCCGGTGCGAATGGTGAGGGAAATATCGACGAGCGGGAACTGGTGATCTTCCACCAGATAGGCGATCGCGCCGCCGGGCAGTTCGCGGCGGTATTGCGCGGCGTCGGGCGGCTCGAACTCGATCGGCTCAAACTCCAGCAGCGAGGGGTGCGCCGGGATCTGCGACAAGCCGAGACGGGGGAAAGCGAGTGCGGCGCCGGCGGCCGCCTTCATCCAATCGCGTCGTTTCATTGAGCTTCTCCTTCGCCCGCGGCTGCAGGTTGAAAGTCCTTGGGGTAATACAATGCGACGTTCCTGTTCTCGGGGGTGAAGTATTTGCGCGCGACGCGCTGAATATCCTCTGGGGTAACGGCCTGAATGTACTGCAACAGTTGAATCATCAGACCATTCTTCGATTCGAGCCGCCGAAAGTCGTCGGCCAACTGCTGGTTCTTGATCTTTTGCAACTCGTGGTCGGTAACCAGCTCGTTCTTGAGAATCTCCATTTGATCGTAGAGGCCTTGCTCAAGATCAAGGAGCTGGGCGGGGTCCCGGGCGACGCCCACCAACTCGAACATGCCGTCGTATTTCAGGCCGTTGGCGCCAGCGCCGGCCTGCACCGCAAGCTGCTTCTCGAGTACGAGCGTCTTAAAGAAGCGTCCCGTGCGCCCATTCAGAATGCTGCCGAGGACAAGCAGGGGCGGCTCGTCGACATGGGCGTCAGGAACGGTGTGATACCGTACGCGCACCATCGGACGCGTTTCCGCGTAAGCGATCAGGCGCTTTTCGGCAAGCTGTTTGATTTCCCGCGTACGCATCGGAGGCGGAGGTTTTTCTCCGCGCGGCAAACGGGCCAGGTACTTGTCGGCCAGCGCCTTGGCGTCCTCGGGCTTGAAGTCGCCGACGAGGACCATGGTGAGGTTGTTGGGGGCGTAAAAGATGTCGAAGAATTCCAGCGCCTCTTCTCGCGTAATGTTTTCCACATCGTTGGGCCAGCCGATGACGGGCCACGAATACGGAGAGGCCATCCAGAACATGGCCTCGAACTGCTCGTTGATCTTGCCGGTGGGCGTGGAATCGGTACGCAGGCGCCGCTCTTCGCGGACCACGTCGCGCTCAGCGTAGAACTCCCGGAAAACCGGGTTAGCTAGGCGATCCGATTCCATCCAGAACCAGAGTTCCAATTTGTTGGAGGGAACGTTGACGAAGTAAGCCGTCATATCGTTGCTGGTGAACGCGTTCATGCCCGAGCCGCCTTCGGAGGTGTAGATGCGCGTGAACTCGTCCTTGACCAACAGCTCGCCCTGAACCTTGAGCAGGTTGTTGAACTCGGCCAACAGTTCGTTGTAGCGGGGGGAGCGATTTTCGGGAGCGCCGGGATCGGCGATCTCGCCGACGCGGAAACCCTCGGTGATCCGCGCTTCCTCTTCCCGCATCTGGACCTTAAGCTCATCGAGCTTGGCGATGATCTCGAGATCGCGATCGATGTCGGTGGTGCCGATGGTGTGCGTGCCCTTGAACATCATGTGTTCGAACAAATGGGCCACGCCGGTGATGCCCGGCCGCTCGTTCACCGATCCGACTCTCGCCACCCAGCCGCAGGCGATGTTGGGATCGCCCTCACGCGGTACGAGCAGCAGGCGCATCCCGTTTTCGAGGACATGCTCCTGAACCTGTACCTCCTGTGCGGGAAGCAGCCCAGCGGAGCCGAGCAGAAGAAGCAGGGCGAGCAGTCGAGTTTTCATGGCTTGTCTAGATTATGACGGCCCCCAGGCGAAATTGGTCACCACGAATCGTCAGACGCTCAGGACCGGGCAATGCGAGGAACGAATGAGGTCATAGGCGTCGCTGCGGAAATCCTGGCCGGCGCCGCGGCCGATGACCAGCAGGTCGAGTTTCTTGGCAACGACCAACTCGGCGGCCTTGGCGATCAGATCGCCGCTTTCGACGATCGAGGACGCTTCCACGTTGACTCGCTCCATGAGTTCATGGAGGCGGCGGCGAGCCGAGCGCTTGACCGACAGGGCGAAGTCGGTTGCGGACTCCTCGTCGACGGGCAAGGCGGGCGTAACGTGGATAACCGTCAGGTCGGCGCGATAGGCCCGAGCGAAATCGAAGGCGTCTTGCAGGACCTGTTCGCTGCCGTCGCGCAGACCGAGCAGGCAACCGATGCGGTAGTAGGGGAAGCACGCGTCAGGGGCATCCTCGGCGTGCGCTCCGGTAAGCACCGGGCAACTCACGTCATGGAGGACCTTGGCGGCGTTGGAGCCGATCAGGAAAGGCCGGAACGGCCCTTCGCCGCTGGTCGGCATCACGATCAGATCGACCGCGCGTTGCTCGACCACTCGGCGAACGGCGTCACCAACCTCGCCCGGCACGACGATCTCCTCGCAGGCCGATTCCGGGGCGTCTCGCGCAGCGACCTGAGACAACTCCGCCGCCGCGTAGGCTTCCCGCTCCCCTAGGGACTCTTGCCCGCGAAATTGAGCGAAACCGGACTCGGGCTCGGGCACGACATGCAGCAACAGCAGCTTGGCGCCGAAGCGATCGGCGATCGAAGCGGCCTCCCGCACGGCAAAATACGATCGATCCGAAAAATCGACCGGAACGAGGATAGTCTTCACGGGCGACATGATTCAATCGTCACCCTGAATTTAGCAAGCAAGGGCGCCGGCTTCACTCATGGCGCAACGCTTCGAGCGGTTTTTGATCGAGAACCCGGTAACTGGCCAGCCAACCGGCTAGATTGGCGAGCGCCGCGGTGGCGAAGACGGTAGTCAGATTAGCGGCGACATCGAAGTCGAAGCCGGCGTCCAGCACATTCCTCAACAGCAGGGCGGCGAAACCGGAAGCCAACAGACTGCCCATGGCGCCCGCCACTAGACCCAGGATCAGGAACTCCACGGCGAAGATTTGAGCCACTTTGCGGCGGGTGGCTCCAAGCGTTTTCAATATGGCGGTTTCGCGGATGCGCCGGAACCGGGTGGCGACGACGCTCGACGACAAGATGATGATTCCCCCGAGGATTGAGAAAGCGGAGACGAACTGGACGACCAAGGCGATTTGATCGACCACATCCTGCACGATCGACAAAACATCGGCGGCATTGATGAGCATCACAGTGGGAAATTTCGCGAACGCGTCGCGCTGCAGCTCGGCAGCTTTTTCGGGAGCGATGCGCACTCCGCCGAAGTAGATCGCGGGACGGCCTTCGAGCGCCTCGGGGCTCAGCGTGAAGTAGGCGTTCGAGCCCATGCGGATCGACTCGATGCGGACGATCGCGGCGACTTGAGCCGTGACGGTGTCGACGCCGACGATCCACTCCAGTTCGTCGCCCACCGAGATGTCGAGCGTTTCGGCGGCATCGTCCCGCACCGCGACGAAGGGGGTTTGCCGATCGGATTCCCACCAGGCGCCCTGGATCACTTCGTACTCCTCGGGCTGCTCCTCGAAGGAGGTGATTCCGCGGCTGGCGCGAAAGCGATTCGCGTTCTCGTCGAGGTTCATGCCCGCGAGGTCCTCGCCGTTAATGGAGCTGAGCCGCGCCGCGACCGAGGGGACGAGTTCCACCTCGCCCTCGACTCCGGGATAGTTCTGGAGCAGGTCAACCAAGCCGTCCCGCTCGACGTTCGTGACGTTGATGAGGAACACGTTCGGCATGTCGGGCGGCGCACTGCGAGCCATCTGAGTGATGACGGAAGTCTGTATAAGGTAGATGGCGAGCGTGAAAGTGACGCCGACCCCCAAGGCGACGAGGATGGCCTCGGCGTGGACGCCGGGACGGTAAAGATTGGCGACGCCGTGACGCAAAGCCATGGGCAAGCGGAAGGGCAGCCACCCAGGAAGGCGTTTCAAGATCCTCAGCAAAACCCAAGCGGTCGCCGACAATACCGCCAGGCTGACGATGAGACCGCCCGCGAACCACATTCCCAAGCGGACCGAATCCCCTAGCCAGGCGGCTGTCGCGGCCAAGCCGGCCGCGATCAACAGCCCGATGCCGGCGGAGCTTCTGCGGTCGGCGACCTTCTCGCGCCAACTCTTGCGGGCACCTTCCATCTCGCGCCGGAAGATGAGCGCGGGGCGAATCCGGCGAATGGACAGCAAGGGCGGCAGGCTGAACAGCAGCGTGGTCAGGACGCCGATCAGCATCGCTTGGGCGGCGGCGGACGGTTGCCACTCCAGGCGCGGAGCATCCGGGAAGTAGGCGGCGATGAACCAAGGAGCGCCGGCTTGCACCAGGAATCCCAGAAACACCCCGAGCAGACTGCCGGCCAGCCCCAGCCCCAAGGCCTGCGCGAAGTAGATGCGGATGATTTGCGACGAACGGGCTCCGACGCACTTCATAATCGCGATCGTGTCGAGGCGCTGCTGCAGATGCGAGTGCATGGCCATGCCGACGCCAAGAGCGCCGACGATCATGGCGACCAAGCTGACCAGGCTCAGAAAGTTGGTGGCTCGATCAAGACCGCGGCGAATGGTGGGGTGTGTTTCGCGAAAGTCGGCTATACGGTTCCTTCGGAAGACGTCCTCAAGCCGCTGGCGGGCATTTTCGATGGTGAGTCCTTGCTCCGGCAGCTTGAACAGATAACGCTGCGAGGCTCGGCTGCCGCGGACAATCAAGCCGCTGCGGTCGAGCGCTGGGTGGCTCAGCATGACGCGCGGACCCACGTTGAGGCTGCCGGTCATCCGATCGGGTTCGACGGCAATCGTTGCGGCGATATCAAAAAAGGCGTCGCCTAGCTTGACCCGATCGCCGACGGCGGCGCCAAGCCGAAGCAATAAGTCGTCGGTCACGATGACGGCATCGTCGCTTAGGACCGCGGCGAGATCGGCAGGCGGCCGCGTCTCTAGACGCCCATAGAACGGATAGAGCGAGGGATCGACGGCCTTCACCGAGACCATCAGCGGACGCTCGCCGGTGGACATCATCGACACGGTCTCGGTGACCAGGGTTACCTGCGCACCATCGTCGGCCAGGCCGTCGATCACCGCTTGCTCCTCGCTGTCGGGGAGGTTAAACAGGCGCAGCGATAGGTCACCGGCCATGAGCGTGCGCGCATCGCGCAGCAGCATGTCGCGGAACGAGGCTGAAAAGCCCCGCACACCGCTCAAAGCTCCGACTCCCGCGGCGACGGCTAGGATGACGAACAGAAACTTGCCCGCCGAAGCGCGCGCTTCGCGCCAGGCGATCTTGAGCGCGCTACGCCAAAGACGGGGAAGCATGAGCGTTACTCGCGCTGGCGGTGAACTCGTCCGCAACGATTTCGCCGTCTTGCAGGGTGATGACTCGGTCGGCGCGAGCGGCCAAGGATTCGTCGTGCGTCACAAGGACCAGGGTTGTGCCCTCTTGCCGGTTCAGCTGCTCCAACATTTCAAGAACATGGGCGCCGTTCGCGGTGTCGAGGTTGCCTGTGGGTTCGTCGGCCAGAATCAGCGGCGGGCGGGAGACGAATGCGCGCGCCAACGCGACGCGCTGCTGCTCGCCGCCGGAGAGCTGGATCGGATAGTGGTCGTGCCGGTCGGCGAGGCCGACGGAATCCAATAGCGCACGGGCCCTGTCCACGCCGCCGTCGCCTTCGCCGACGAGGTCGAGGGGCAGCAGCACGTTCTCCTCGGCGGTCAGCGTGGGCACGAGTTGATAGGACTGGAAAACAAAGCCGACCTTGCGGGCTCGCAGCACAGCCATGCGGTCCTCATCCAGGTGGCTGATTTCTTCGCCGTCGATGAATACGGAGCCGCTAGTGGGGAAGTCTAATCCAGCCAGCAGACCCAACAAAGTACTCTTGCCGCTGCCCGAGGGTCCACGAATGGCGGCAAATTGCCCGCGCGGAATGGCGAAGTCGAGACCGCGCAGGATACGCACCTCATGCGTGCCGCTGTGGATGGTCTTGACGAGGCTCTTGACCTCCAGGATGGGCGTGGAATTCGACACGATCAGGGGAAAGAAATTAGTATGACATGCAGTGGGAAAACTGCTTTCTTTCGTTACGTTTCTGCTGCTGGCCGGCTGCGCGTCGACACCGGCGCCCGCGCCCGAGTCGAAGCCGCGGGCTGTTCGCCCGAGCGCTCCCGAGGTTCCCGCCGATGCGGGCATCATCGTCGCCTTCGGAGACAGTCTAACGGCCGGGCTGGGCTTGGCGCCGGAAGACAGTTATCCGTCGCTGCTGCAAACGTTGCTGCTCGAACAAGGCTTCCCCTATCGGGTGATCAATGAGGGCGTCAGCGGCGACACGTCGGCGGCGGCATTGGCCCGCGTGGACATGACGGCGTCCGAAGGCGCTGAACTCGTGATCGTCGCCATCGGAGCCAACGACGGCCTGCGCGGTCTACCGGTCGACGAGATGGAGAAGAATCTGCGGGAAATCGTGCGGCGTTTCGAAGCTGCCGGCAGCCAGGTAGCGCTGGTGGGAATGCGCATCCCGCCGAACATGGGGCCGGAATATGTGCAAGATTTTGAAGCGGTCTTCCCGCGAGTGGCGCAAGATATGGATGTACCGTTGCTGCCGTTCCTGTTGGAAGGCATAGCGGCGGATCCGGATCTCAATCAGGACGACGGAATTCATCCGAACGAAGAGGGAGCTCGAATGGTTGCAAGACTTGTGGCGGACTTTGTGAAACCTCTTCTGCGGCGCGGAGAGAAAGAAGCGGCGGCGGAATGATCCGCGCCGCATTGCTCTACGCCCTGTTAGGGTTGTTGGCGGTCGGCGCGGCGTACGCCGCCCTCGCGGCAGTCAAAGGCCGCAAAGAGGCGCTAGCGCTGGTCTTTGGTCCTGTCCAGCATGAGCCAGTGGACTTCCCCACCCTCGAACTGAAAGCCACTCCCAATCAGTACTTGGTCTGCCCTGAGGGCTATTGCTCCGCCCCCGCGCATGCGACCGCTCCGAATTTTTCGGTTCCGGTGCAGCAGTTACAGGACGCTTGGT
>CAMPKL010000110.1 GCA_946887065.1 uncultured Bryobacterales bacterium | reverse complement strand
ACCAAGAGAAACGCCGTGGCCAACATTAACCGCAAATCCCTAAAGCACGACAGGTTCGTTGAGGAAGTCGGCCGCGACATCCAGTATTTCCGCGAGCATCGTACGACCATCATCGTCGGGCTGGCTGTTGCGGTCGTCGCGATCGTCGGCGGAGCCTGGTACTACTCCAACCAACAAAGCCAACGCTTAAATTCGATGGCGGCGCTGCAGGAGGCGGCCGTCATGTTCAGCCGGCCTGTGTCAGTCGATCCTCAACCGGGTACGCAAGCCTTCGTTACCTCGGGCGAACGCATGCGCGAGGTGACCGCGGCGTTGGAAAAGGTAAAGACGGACTTCCCTGGAACCGAAGCCGCGGCCGCCGCGGACTATTATTACGCTCTGTTCGATATCGAAACCGAGGATTATGCGGCAGCCAAGACGAAACTGCAGTCGGCGATTGCGGGCGCCGACGAGGAGTACGCTTCGCTAGCGCGCCTGGCCTTGGCGGACGTACTGGCTGCCGAAGGCGATGTTGCCGGAGCCCGTGCTGAGTACGAGAAGCTGGTAAACAGTCCAACCGCCGTAGTGCCGGCTTCACGCGCCAAACTGGCTCTGGCCCGAACGATAGCCAATACCGATCCCGCTGCGGCCCGGGCGCTGCTGCAAGAACTGGTTGACGCCACCGGGCCGGCCAGCACAATCGCGGCGCAGGAACTTAGAACGCTGCCTCAGAGCTAACCCGCAAGACTTCTAATGCTCCAACGGCTTCGCTTCGATCCGTCACAGAGTCGAGGCCGTCGGCGTCCCGAGCCGGAACATCCGTACCGCAACGCGTTTCAGCGGGACCGCGACCGGATTATTCATTCGCGCTCCTTTCGCCGTATGCAGGAGAAGACTCAGGTCTTCACCGCCCCGCTCTCGGATCATTTTCGGAACCGTCTGACGCATACCATCGAGGTAGCTCAGGTCACCCGTACGGCGGCCAGAGCGCTGGGCCTTAACGAGGATCTAGCGGAAGCGTTGGCGCTCGGCCACGACTTGGGGCACCCGCCGTTTGGTCACGCAGGCGAAGCCGCGCTCGATCGCGCCATGCGCCGCTACGGCGGCCGTTTTGACCACAACATACACTCGCTGCGCATCGTTGAGCGCTTCGAACGGCGGTACCCCGCGGCGCCGGGGCTCAATTTGACTTTCGAAGTGCGCGAAGGCCTGCTCAAGCATTCCAGGGACTTCACCGAGACGGAACATCCCGAGATGGCGGAGTACTTGCTCCATCTCCGTCCCTTGCTTGAGGCGCAACTGATCGACCCGGCCGATGAGATCGCCTACAACTGCGGAGACCTGGACGACGCGGTGGAAGCCAAAGCCCTGGAGATCGATGCGGTCTGCTCGGAGATTGCACTGTTCGGCGCGCTTTTTCAAGAGGCCCAGACCTCGTATCCCCAGGCTCACCGTTGGGATTGGTTCAATGAGGCGCTACGCCGTCTGCTGGACTATTTCGTTGCCTCGTTGATCGAGGGAACGAAGGCCGCCGCCGAGGAATCGGGCGTGCGGAACGCAGACGACGTCCGCGGACACCCGGAGCGGCTCGCCCGGCTCGCGCCCGATGCCGCCCGAGCGGCAGCCTCGCTCAAGCGACTTCTCGGCCGCGAAGTCTATCGCTCGCCCGCAGTGGCCGTACGCGGGGAACGTTCAGTCGAAAAGCTGGACGCGCTCTTCGATTACTTCATGGCACATCCCGAGGGCCTTCCCCGCCCTTACCAGGAACAGGCCGGACTCGAATCGAAGCATCGGGCCGTTTGCGACTACATTGCCGGCATGACCGACACGTTTCTGCTCAGGCGGCATGAGGAGATAGCGCAAGGGATCGCCTAAGCTGCGATCGGGCATACTGAGTGGCGACCACCGTTATGCCAGACGCCCCTCAATCCCGCAACGTTATCCCTTCCGATCCGGCGGCTGCGCCCTATTTGCGGCTCATCTATGCCGCCTGGACTGACGGAGAACTCACGGACGAGGAGATTCGCTCCGTGCGGACACACATCGCCTCTGCCAAGGGCCTGTCGGAGGCAACCCGGGCCGATCTGCAGTCGTGGTTGCAACCCAATCGCCCGCCGACCATCGAATCGCTTCAGAAGCTGCTGAAACCCATCAACGGCGATCTGGCCTCCGTCACCGAACCGCGGCCAAAAGCCGCTCCGCCGGCTTCGGCAGACGGGGCATCTTTCTCGGTCGCGGCCCTTCAAGACGTTGCCGCGGGCAAGCGAGCAGCGACGCGCGGGCGCGTCATCGAGATCCTGAGCGGTTTCGAACGGCGCCTGGAGTTGAGCAAGGAAGCTCACCGCGAACAGGTGTTCCAACAACTTAAGGTTTTGGCGGCGGACGGCATCGGCGCACTCTCCTATCCCGAGGAGTACGGCGGCGCCGACGACATGGGCCGCTTTGTTGTCGCCTTCGAAACCACCGCCTTGTACGACATCAGTCTCACGATCAAATTCGGGGTGCAGTTCGGGCTCTTCGGCGGCACGATCCATGCCCTCGGCACGAAGCGCCACCACGACCGCTATCTGAGTCAGGCCGGAACGGCCGAGCTCCCCGGCTGCTTCGCCATGACCGAGCTGGGACACGGTTCGAATGTCGCCGACATCGAAACCACGGCAACATACGACCCGGCGAGCGGCGAGTTCGAGATCGACACGCCCTCCGATTCGGCCCAGAAGAATTACATTGGCAACGCCGCCGTTCACGGACGTCTAGCCGTCGTCTTCGCACAGCTCCTCGTCGGCGGCGAAGTCCAGGGAGTTCACGCGCTGTTGGTTCCGATTCGCGATGCGAACGGCGCGACCATGCCGGGCGTGCGCATTGAAGATTGCGGCCCAAAGCTGGGTCTGAACGGCGTCGACAATGGGCGAATCTGGTTCGATCATGTCCGCGTGCCGCGTGAAAATCTGTTGAACCGGTACGCGGATGTTACGTCCGAAGGCGAGTATGTCAGTCCGATCGAAAGCCCTTCCAAGCGCTTCTTCACCACAATCGGGGCGCTCGTCGCCGGCCGGGTAAGCGTCGCGCTGGGCGCTTTGAGCGCGATGAAATCCGGCCTAGCCATCGCCATACGCTACGGCGATCGCCGCCGCCAGTTCGGCGCGGCTGGAGCGCCGGAGACCCGTCTTCTCGACTACCGCACCCACCAGCGGAAACTGCTGCCTCGTCTCGCTTCGGCCTGGGCGCTCGATTTCGCGCTCAAGTATTTGACGGACCGTTTCGTGAATCGCACGGAAGAGGATCAACGCGAGATCGAAACTCTCGCCGCCGCACTCAAGGCTTACACCACCTGGTGCAATATCGAGTCGTTGCAGGTGTGCCGGGAAGCCTGCGGCGGTCAAGGCTACATGTCCGAGAATCGCTTCGACGATCTCAAGGCCGACACGGATATCTTCTGCACCTTCGAGGGCGACAACACCGTCCTCATGCAACTCGTCGTGAAAAGCCTGCTCAGCGACTATCGACGCCAATTCGAAGACGCTCGCCCGTTCACGCTGTTGAAGTACGTCGCCGCGCGGGCTGCTGACGCCGTCGGCGAACCGCATCCGCTGGCCGCTCGCAACACCGACCGCGACCATCTGAGGGACGCGGAGTTTCACATCGACGCTTTTAAATATCGGGAGCAACGTTTGCTCGGTTCGCTGGCCCGGCGCCTAAAGCACCGGCTCGATCAAGGGATGGATTCTTTCTACGCGCTGGTAGACGTTCAAGATCACGTCATGGCGGCAGCCAATGCCTACGCCGAACGCATCGTCTTGGAACAGTTTGCAGCGGGGGTCGCCTCTTGTGAAGATCCGGCGGTACAAGGAGCGTTAGGTAAACTCTCCGCGCTATTCGCACTTACGCGGATCGAAGCGGATCGCGGATGGTTTTTGGAGGCCGGATATCTCTCCACAGCGAAGTCTCTCGCTATTCGTGAGCAGGTCAATGTTCTTTGCGCGGAGATTCGCCCCGACGCCGTCGGATTAGCGGACGGCTTCGGCATTCCTGACCGCCTGCTTGGGGCGCCCGTCGCGATGTCCTAGTCCGGCAAGCTAAACTCTTGGTGCCATGCGATTAGCCGCCTGTCTTTTTCTGTCCTTCCTGAGTCTCGCCGCAAACGATCTGCCTCAAGCCGACCTCCGTTACGCCCAAGTCCGCCACACCGACGCGACCTATGAAATGGCCGAGTACTCCTCGGCCGCGCAATGGCTCGAACGCGCGGAGTACTTGCGTCAACAGATTCTGTGGTCCGCCGGTCTCGATCCCATGCCGGAGCCAAGCCCGCTGCAGCCGCAAGTGAGCGGCAAGCTGGAGCGAGACGGCTACAGCATTGAAAACGTCCTGATCCAGACGGCGCCCGGTTTCTACCTGGGCGGCAATCTCTATCGCCCGGCCGGTGACGCCGAAACGCGCCCGGCAGTATTGCTCTCCCACGGCCATTGGACCTATGGCCGTCTCGAGAACAGCGAGATAGCCTCGCCGCCGACGTTGGCCGCCAATCTGGCGCTGCAAGGGCACATCGTCTTCGCCTACGACATGGTTGGCTACAACGACACGCTGCAATTGCCGCACGCGGCAATCGGCAGTGAAGCCGATGCGCTTTGGAACGTCAACCTGCTCGGCTTGCAATTGTGGAACAGCATCCGCGCTCTCGACTTTCTGTCGTCGATTTCCGGCGTGGACAGATCGCGGATCTATGCCGCCGGAGCGTCGGGCGGCGCCACTCAAGCGATGCTGCTCACGGCAATCGATGAGCGCATTGCTGCCGCCGCCTACGTCAACATGATCTCGTTCCACATGCAAGGCGGCGATGTTTGCGAGAACGCGGCGGGCCTGCGCATCGACACGCACAACGTTGAGCTTGCCGCCTTGGCCGCGCCGCGGCCGCTCCTGCTCATTTCCGCATCAGGCGACTGGACGGTCAACACGCCGAACCGGGAATTTCCGGCCATCCAGCACATCTACGGACTGCTGGGCCACAAAGAGAGCGTGGAGACGGTACAGTTCAACGCCCCGCACAACTTCAACCGCGCGAGCCGTGAAGCGGTGTATGCGTTTCTTTCGCGGCAAGGTCCCGACGCACGCGACGCGATCGCAGAAAAGTCCGTGGCGGTTCCCCAAATCAGTCAACTGCTGAGTCTGTGGAATCATGCTCTGCCCAGCCAGGCGAAGTTTGACGTCTCTTCCCTACCCGTAGGCCGCAAAGCTGACGCCGACGGCGCGCCGCAAGGCGTTCGCCGACGGCTGCAGCTCGCTCTGCATGCCGCGCTGCCCTCACCCGAAGAACTCAAGTCTGAGCAGCTCGACGCTTGGACCGACGGCGAGTATTTCGCGGTGGGCCGCAGCGGGATGGGCGACCGCATTCCCGGCACGCTCCTGCAACCCAAGCGCATCCGCGAATGGGTCAAGCCTACGCTCGTCATCCATCCCGAAGGGTCGGCCTGGACGATGAGTTCTTCCGAGAGCAGGCGCGGTTTGGTGGCCGAAGTTCTCGCCCGCGGCGGCGCCGTCATGGCCGTGGATGTTTTCAACACCGGCCACGCCCGAGGATCCCGCGATGTCGCAGACGCCGTCCGCCGCGCGGACGTTTACTACTCCACCTACAACCGCAGCGATACGGCCCAGCGCGTCCAAGATATCTTGACGTCCTACGCTTACGCACGGCAACGGTTCGCGACGGACGATGTCCAACTTGTCTGCCTCGAAGCCGCGGGTCCGTGGTGCTCGCTCGCCCGCGCCCTCGTCGATGGGCCCGTCGACATGGCCATCGATTGGCGGAAGTTCGATGCCGGCAGCGACGGGGCCTATCTCGAAAGCGTTTTTGTCTCGGGCATTCGCAAAGCCGGCGGACTAGAGAGCGCGGTCTCCCTTGCGCACAACGGACGCCTGCTCGTGTTCAATGCCGCGGGTTTCCCCACAGCCGCGGCGCCGCTTGCCGACGTGCGGCAAACCGACGTGGATCAACAGTTCTTACTCGAATGGGCGGCCGCGATTAAGCGCCCAGCTTTATAGCTATGGCGGACGGTCGTTCCTTCGCCCTCGTCCTCGACGACGTCTTCAAACGTCACGACACCGGACACGGCCATCCCGAACGTCCCGCCCGTTACGATGCCGTCTCCGCGGCGGTTAGCCATGTCGGCGCGCCGGATCGCGCCATCCGCGTTGAAGCTCGCCTCGCCGCGCTGGAGCACATCGCGCTTTGTCACGCTGAAGATTACATCGAGGCCGCCCGCCGCGATATCGAGTCGGGGCTGCTGCAACTGAGCACCGGCGACACAGATGTTTGTCCCGCCTCTTTTGAAGTCGCACGCCTGGCCGTCGGCAGTGTGATCGGCACAGTAGACGCCGTTCTCAACGGAGCGGCCCAGACAGCGTTCTGCGCCGTACGGCCTCCGGGTCATCACGCCCGGCCCAACCAGGGCATGGGATTTTGCGTATTCAATAACATCGCCATCGGCGCACGCTACGCCCAGCGCCAATACGGCGTTGAGCGAGTCTTGATCGCCGACTGGGACGTGCACCACGGCAACGGCACACAGGACATTTTCTACGACGATCCCAGCGTGTTCTTCTTCAGCACGCACCAGTCGCCTTGGTATCCCGGCACGGGCGCCGGATCGGAAACCGGTGAGGGCACAGCCGAAGGCACGACGATGAATCGGCCCTTGCCCGCCGGCTCAGGGCGCGAGCAAATTCTCGGCGCCTTTCGCGACGACCTCGTACCCGCGGCCCGCGCCTTCCGACCGGATCTGGTGATGATTTCCGCGGGATTCGATTCGCGCATCGGCGATCCGCTGGGCCAGTTCACGCTGGACGATGATGACTTTGTGGAATTGACCGAGATCATGCGCGACTTGGCCGAAACGACCGCCCAAGGCAGAGTGATCTCCGTTCTCGAAGGCGGCTACAACTTGGAAGGATTGGCCGCGGCCGTCGAGGCGCATGTCCGAGCGCTTCTGTAACGCTTAGGCAGCCGAGGCCTGGCGGACGTCTAGGATGCGCGATGTCGTAATCGTGCTGTACTCGGGGTGTTGAAACTCCAGATGCATCCCGCGCCCGATGAAAGCGAGCTTCAACATCGATCCGCCCCAACTAGAGCCGCGAATCGCAACGCGCGTCGGCTCGGGACAAAATACAGGATGTCCTGAGATGTAAGCGGCGCGTCCGTCGCGAAGCTCAATGCGGTACGAGCGATTCTCCGTCTGCACCTCAAGCGCTTCGCCTTCCTGAATCTCAGTAAGGTAGACGCCGCCCTCGATCTCCGAACGTACGATCCCGGAGGTCACCTCGCGGGCGAAACTCGAACTGCCCGTGAAGAGCGTGGGATGATTCTTGTGGCCTTCCATTGCCGCCGTTTCGATTATAAGGCCGACTTGTTCCGCCGTGCAGAACCGCTACAATCGGCGCTAGATGTTGCGGATGAGCGTTTTGCTATTTCTGCTGGCCGCGGCGGCCTGGGCTCAGCGCAACACCAACCCGCTGGGCGCCGGCCCCGAAGTCGCCGCTGCAGGCCGCGCACTTTACAACCAAAACTGCACGAATTGTCATGGGCTCGACGCCGCCGCGGGCGACCGCGCTCCCGCTCTCGCCGCCCAACGCAGCTACAATCGCACGTCCGATCAAGACCTTTTCGACGCCATCACCAAGGGCATTCCCGGCACGGGCATGCCGCCGGTGGGGCTGAGCGCCGACGACTCGTGGCGCATCGTCGCCTACATTCGCAGCCTTCGCGCCTCCGCCTCCGACTTCCCGCCTGACGGAGACGTGGCCCAAGGCGAAGCGATCTACAACGGCAAGGGCCAGTGCGGCACATGCCACACCATCAGCGGAAAAGGCGGCCTGATTGGCCCGGATTTGACGAACCTCGGCGCACGCTCGACCGTACGACGCATCCGAGAAGCGCTCACCGTGGCTAAGCCGCATCCGCCGGCCGGCTATCGTCCGGTAACCGTTCACCTGAAGGACGGCTCCACGGTTCGCGGCGTTCTAAAAAATGAGAACAACTTTTCGTTCCAGATACTAGGCACGGACGACCGGCTGCATCTGCTCTCCTCAGACGAAATCGACCGAATGGTCCGCGATGACGTCTCGCTCATGCCGTCCGATTACGACAAACGCCTAAACGTCGAGGAACTGACTAACCTGATTGCCTACCTGAGCCGGCTCGTCCGCTGACGCGACTCCGAGAACAAAGCCATGCTGCGAATCTCTCTCCTCTTCTTCATCGCCCACATCGCCCTGGCACAGGTCTCCAACCAGGACTTGCTCAATCCCCCTGCCGAAAACTGGCTCACCTACGGCGGCACGTACGATTCGCAGCGGCACACCAAGCTCGATGAGATCACGCCCGGCAACGTCAAGAACCTTCAGGCTGCCTGGATATTTCCGATCACCAGCACGAACCGCCTGCAGACCGTGCCTCTGGTCGTCGACGGCGTGATGTATGCGAGCGCGCCCAACGAGGTTTACGCTCTGGACGCGCGCACCGGCCGTGAGATCTGGCAGTACCGCCGCGCAAACGGCGTCAATCGCGGACCCAACCGAGGCGTCGCGGTCTTCGGCAACCTCGTCTATGTCGGCACGCCCGACGCCTACCAGGTCGCGCTGGACGCGCGCACCGGCGCCGTCGCCTGGGAGACCCAGATCGCCAAGGCGAGCGACGGCTATTTCAGCCCCGGCGCGCCTTTTGTCGCCGACGGCAAGGTCATCGCCGGCGTCGGCGGCGGCGACAACGGGCTCAACGGCTGGCTTGACGCCTACGATGCCGAGACCGCGCGTAACTGGGAGCAGCTCTCGGCCGACGCCT
>CAMPKL010000109.1 GCA_946887065.1 uncultured Bryobacterales bacterium | reverse complement strand
TGGACTACGCCCAGTTCAAGAGCATTGCTGATGAAGTCGGCGCGTTGACCATGGCCGACATATCGCACATCGGCGGTCTAGTCGCTGGCGGCGTTCTCGACAATCCTTGCGACTTCGGCTTCGACTTCGTCACCACAACGACGCACAAATCGATGCGCGGCCCTCGCGGCGGCATGATCCTCTGCAAAGAAGAGTTCGCCAAGACGATCGATAAGAGCGTCTTCCCCGGGCTGCAAGGCGGCCCGCACATGAATAACGTTTGCGGCATCGCCATCACCATGGGCAAGGCGCTGAAACCGGATTTCAAAGAGTACTGCGAACAAGTTCTCGCCAACGCGCAGACGCTGGCCTCTGAACTCATCGCTGGCGGCGCCAAGCTGGTCACCGGCGGCACGAGCAATCATTTGATGGTCGTCGATTGCGTTGCGAGCTTCGATTTCAACGGCAAGATCGCCGAGAAGGCCCTGGACGCGGTCTCTATCACCTGCAACAAGCAGGTCATTCCCGACGATCCCAATCCGCCTTTGCGGCCGAGCGGCATCCGACTCGGAACGCCCGCGGCGACCACGCGCGGTTTCGGCGGGGACGAGATGAAACAACTGTCCGATTGGATGTTGCGGACACTCGCGCATCCAGAGGACAAGAGCGTTCTGGCCGCCGTAAAAGCCGAGGTCGAGGAGTTGTGCTCGCGATTCCCGGTACCGGGCATCGAGCATTATGCAATCTCTGCTAGGGTCAAGGTTTCTTGACCCTACTCCGCTGGACAGGCGTACATTCCTCTTGAAGCCGATTTGCCGAGTCGCGATCTGCGGTTTGCTCCTGGGAGCGGCCCTACGTCCTGTTTCGCTTGCTCAGACCAACGGCGATGTTGAAATCCGGGCCGCGACGCAAGAAAGCGCGGCCGGCATCAGCCATGCTGAAGGTTCTGTCGAAGTCCGTAAGGGAACGATGATCATCACGGCCGACAAGGCCGTTTACGACGAAACCTCGGGGTTGCTCGAAGCCGAAGGCAACGTGCGCTTTAGAACGACCGACGGGGTCGAAGACATTCTGGCTTCGCGTATCAGCTACAACGTCGCTAGCGAGGAAGGTTCGTTCTACGGCGTCAGCGGGTTTCTCTCCTCCGCGAGCCAAGGCGGCGCACGAATCCTCACTACCGACAACCCGTTTTACCTGGAGGGATCTGTCGTACACAAGACGGCGGATTCGTACGTCGTGCATGACGGCGTCGTCACCAACTGCGAACTCGAAGACATGTGGTGGACCCTGAAATCCCCCAAAACAACGATACGCCCGGGGGAAAGCGCCACCATTCGCCATGGCATCCTGCGGCTCAAGGGCGTCCCGATCCTGTACATGCCGGTTTTCACGAAATCCTTGGAGCGTATTCCTCGCCGAAGCGGCTTTCTCACGCCCAACATCGGCAACAGCTCGCGATTCGGCTTGGTATTCGGACAGGCCTACTACTGGGCAATCAATCGCAGCTACGATGCGACCGTCAACGGCACGCTCTACACCGACCGCGGCCTCTCCACACAGCTCTCGTTTCGTGGCCGGCCGACGCACCGGTCCAACTTCAATGCCATCTTCTTCGGCGTCAAAGACCGGGGTCTGGTACTCGCCAACGGAGAGCGTCTCAAGCAAGGCGGCGGCAGTTTCTCCATTGACGGCGTCGCCCAGTTGCCGGGAGGATTTCGCGGCGTCGCCGACGTCAACTATCTCAGTTCTCTCGAGTTCCGTCAGGCGTTCACGCAGACTTTCGAGGAGGCCGTCCAATCGCAAGTGCGCTCTACCGGCTTCGTCTCGAAAAACTTCGCCTCCTATAGCTTCAATGGGTCGATTTCGCGCGAGGAGAACTTTCAGGACATTGCGCGTGACAACACCATCGTCATCCGCAAGCTTCCAGGCTTCGAGTTCAACGGCCGCACCCAGCAAGTATCCGATGGCCCTGTCCCGCTGTTCTTCGGCTTCGACACGTCGTTCGACCTCGTCAGCCGGATCCAACCCGAGTTTGAGACCCGCAACTTCGTCCAGCGCGGCGACTTTTTTCCGCGCGTCTCCTCGCACTTTCAGTGGAAGGGCTTTCACGTCACGCCGACCTTCGGAGCGCGGGCGACCGGCTATGGCCAGAGCCTCTTCAACGACACCCTCATTGGCCAGAATCTCTACCGTACCGCGGGTGAATTCTCGCTCGACATCGTTCCGCCCGCGCTGCAACGCATCTACAACGGCCCTAGTTGGATGGGCCAGAAGGTGAAGCATGTCATCGAACCTCGCCTGCGGTACCGCTACACCGGCGGCATCGACGACTTCTCATCCGTCGTTCGCTTCGACGACCGCGACATCATGAGCAACACCAACGAGTTGGAACTCTCCCTCACGCAACGGCTTTACGCCAAGTCGGCGGACGGTTCGACTCGTGAAGTCCTCGGTCTCGGTATCTGGCAACGACGCTACTTCGACCCCGAATTCGGCGGCGCCGTGGCGCCCGAGATGCGCAACGTTCTCCGCTCGACGCTCGGGGTCAGCGCGTTCGCCTTTCTCGACCAGGCGCGCAACTACTCGCCCGTCATCATGTCGTTGACCACAAGACCGAATCCGAAAACCAGCTTCGAATGGAGCGCGGGCTACGATCCGCTGCGGCAAAAGGTCGTCAACTCAAACGCGACGATCGACTACCGCTTCAACAGCTTGCTTCGGACCGCGGTCGGCCATACCGCCGTGCGGACCCCCACCACGCTCTCCCCGGCATCGAACCAGGTCACCGCGCTCATCAGCATTGGCGATTTCAATCGGCGGGGCTGGAACGCCGCCGTCTACAACATTTACGATTACCGCCAGCACCTGTTCATCTACACCCGGTCGCAGATCAGCTACAACACCGACTGCTGCGGTTTCGGCATCGAGTATGGCCGCTTCGCCATCGGTCCGACGCGCACGGAGAATCAGTTCCGCGTGAGTCTCTCGATCGCCAATGTCGGCTCGTTCGGCACCCTGCGGCCGCAGGAGAGACTGTTTTAGCGTGGCCTTCCCGAAGAAGTTCGCCGAGTTCGCGGCCCGCACTCGAGTCGTTGCCGGTTTCATCGTCCTCGGCCTGTTTTTGTGGCTCTCGACGCCCACTCCGGAGTCGGTCGCGCTGGGCGGCGCCATTGGCCTCGTCGGCATCGTCATCCGGGCCTGGGCGGCGGGACACCTGGCCAAGAATCAACAACTCGCCACGTCCGGCCCCTATGCGTACGTCAGAAACCCGCTCTATGTGGGCACGCTGATCGCCGGCATCGGATTCGGCGTCGCCGGCGCCCACTGGGCCATTGGCGCCTTGCTGATAGCCTTTTTCGTCCTCTACTACTTGCCCGTTGTCGAGGAAGAAGAACGGCATCTCGCCCAGATCCTGCCGGGCTACCAGGAATACCGCGAGAAGACTCCAAGGCTCCTGCCGCGCCTATCGCCCGCCTACGTCGGCGGCACCGGCTTCCGCCGCGATCTCTATCTCCGCAACCAGGAGTACCAAGCCTTGATCGGCTATGTGCTTGTGCTGGCGATTTTGGCCGCTAAAGCCGTGCTCTAGACCATCCGCGTTACGACCACCACGTCTCGCCAGGAACTAAGTACTTCTCTTTGATCAACTCTTCGTTCAGTTCGATGCCAAAGCCGGGCCGGTCGCTGAGTTGGATGTGTCCGTTGAGCAGCATCGGTTTGTCGTAACCCAAGACATCCGGATCGCCGTTAATGCCGTTGGCGCCGCGTTGGTTGATGGGGTTGCCGACAAACGCTTCGTGCGCTACGAACTCCCTGACCGATGCCGCGAAATTAGCCGAGGCGATCGTCGCAATTGGTCCGGCGACATTGTGCGTGGCCACCGGAATCAAGTACACCTCGGCCAGGTCGGCGATCTTCTTGGCTTCCAATAATCCGCCCGCCATGGATACGTCGATCTCGATCAGGTTCACGCCGCCGTTGACGATGAACGGCCGGAAGTCATCGCGGCCGTAGAGGTTCTCGCCGGTCAATATCGGGACCGGAGAGCGCTCCGTCAGCCGCACCCACTGTTCGCTGTAGGCGATCGGCAGCGGATCTTCGAGCCAAATCGGGCGCATGTCGGCCACAGCGTTGCATAGCCGCAAAGCGCTGTCGAAATCAAACTCCCAGTGGCAATGGACGGCGACGTCGAAGTCCGGACCCACCGCTTCGCGTACGTTGGCGTAGGCTTGTGCGTTGCGGTCGACCTCACCGTTCGACAAACGCCGGTTGTCCAATTCGTTCCAACGCTGGTCGCGCAAGATGTCGGTCTTGCTGGCGGTCCAGCCGACGCCCTTCATGAGGTCGGCCCACTCGGCGCAGGAACTCTTGTCGAGCATGTCACGGGGCCGCGAGGTAGCATACGCTCGCACTTCGCTGACGTGGGCGCCGCCGCCCAAGATCTTACGCACAGGTTGCTCGGTGATCTTGCCGATCAGGTCCCACATGGCGAACTCAACGCCCGTAATTGCGTGAAAGGCGAGTCCGTGGTTGCCGCCGTAATAGGACGTCCGCGTCATCATCTTGAAGACCAAGTACTCCAAGTCCAGCGGATCCTTGTCCATCAGAATCGGCTTGCAGACATTGAGCACAATGTCTTTCGCGCCATGTCCGTTCTCGTCGTGATGGCACTCGCCGATACCCACCAAGCCCGCGTCCGTGGTGATCTTGACGATCGGGCTGGTGCGAAAACCGACGCGCATCAGCACGCATTGCACATCGGTAATCTTCACCTTGCGGGCGAGCGGATTGGCCGAGAGTTCCAGGTACGGCGCGAAAGCCATGGCCGGAGCGGCAATGGCCATATTTCGGAGGAAGGTTCTTCGCTTCATTGGTGGCTCCATTCCTCAGCCCAATTCGTGAACCGAGGATCTATTGGCGGAAACCACGGCAGCATATCACAGACGCCGGGCATGAACAAAAAAGCCGGCAGGATTCTTCATCCGGCCGGCTTTCTTGTTAATTCTGCCGAGACGCCTCTAGCGTTCCGCTACCAGGCGTTCCTTCTGTTCGATTGTTTCGCCTTCGAGCAACGCTGCCGCCTGCGGCAGGGCCTCTAACGCCTTCTCCACATCCGGATCGAGTTGGTAGTAGACCTTCTCGCCCTGATCCATGTCGTACGCGGAAATGTATACGGCCCGTTTGATGAATCGCTTGATGTAATCCAAGTTGGCTTGGAACTGCTCGTCCGTAACCTCGACTTCCTCTTTAGCCAGGAAGGCTTTGAAACTCTCCACCACTTCCGGCGTCGGCTCCCAGCCTTCAGGAAGTTCGGTGCGGTCCAGGGTGTACTGTTGGGCGAAATTCTCAAACGCAAATTCCGTCCGCAGCTTGATTTCCACATCGTTCATGCGGTGCTGTTCGATTTCGAGGTCCGGCGTAATGCCGCCGCCGCCGTACACTTGGCGCCCGCGGTCGGTCAGCCTCACGTCGTCGCGCGTCGGTTTGTAGTGTTCGCTGCACGGGTCGCCGTAGTACTCGACCATGGAGACGCCGTCATACTCCCGCTGAATCGCGCGGCCGGTCGGCGTGTAGTAACGCGCCGTCGTCAGCGCCAATCCCGACGTGCTCGAACGGTTCCCCAAGGGAAACACCGTCTGCACCAGTCCCTTGCCGAACGTCGGCGTACCGATGATCAGCGCGCGGTCATGATCCTGCAGCGCGCCGGAAACGATCTCGGCAGCGGACGCCGATTCGCAATTCACCATCACTACGATCGGGTAGCGCGGCCCGGCGTCGGCCTTCTGCGCCTTATAGACCCGCTCGGTCGAGGCGCGGCCATGATGCGAGACGATCGTCTGACCCTTTTCCAAGAATTTCTCGGAGACGTAAACGCCTTGGCTCAGCAAACCGCCGCGGTTGCTTCTCAAGTCGAGCACCAGACCCTTCAGGGTCGATTCGTCCATCGCTTCCAGCGCGTCGTCCAATTCCTTGCCGGTGTTCTCGTTGAACGACTCAATCTTCACGAAGCCCACGTCCGGCCGCAGCTTGAATGACACCGGCACGCTCGGCCGCGGAATCGAAGCCCGAATCACCTTGACCTTCACCAGGCCTTCGCGCCCCGGACGCTCGTAGCCGATCTCCACTTCCGTGCCTTCGGGTCCGCGCAGATTGTTGGCCACTTCGGTCGTGTTCAGCCCTTCCATCAGCTTGCCGTCGACCTCTACGATCACGTCGCCCGGCCGCAATCCCGCGCGATAAGCGGGCGTGTGCGGGAACGGGGCGCCGACGACGGTTTGCCCGTTGCGCGGCTGGATCGTCATACCCACGCCGGCATAGCGCCCGCGTTGGTCTTCGCGCATGCGCTCGAACGATTCCGGATCCCAGAAACTGGAGTGCGGGTCCAGGGCCATCAACATACGCGGAATCGCGCCCTGGTAGACGGCCGCCTCCGGCTCCACTTCGTCCACAAAATTCGCCTCAACGATGGACAAAACCTCGCTGAATTGCTTGAAACTGTCCTTGATGTCGTCCTCGGATGCGGCCGCCGCGATGCTGATCCGCGGTCCCCACAGCCCTCCGGCCAACGTACAAGCCAAAACAGTGGCGGGCAAAGCCCAGTATTTTCTTAGCTTCATCAACATACCTACCGGCCCGTCGCGCCTCCGGAATGCAGGCGGAATCAGTATAACAGCACTCCACCGGCCCTATTTCCTCTACCGTTTGATTCCGGGCAACCTCCAATCGATTCACTAAAAAAGGTAGCGGGCCCTCGGGGGAGGCGCCTTAAGCGCCCTTCAAAACCGATTTCACGACGTCCCCATGCACGTCCGTCAGGCGGAACGCGCGGCCTTGGAACTTGTAGGTCAGCTTCGTGTGGTCCACGCCAAGCGTATGCAGAATCGTCGCCTGTAGGTCGTGAACGTGGACCGGGTCGGCGACGACGTTGTACGAATAATCGTCCGTTTCGCCTAACTGCATGCCCGGCCTGACGCCGCCGCCGGCCATCCACACCGAGAAGCAGCGTGGATGGTGATCGCGCCCGTAGTCGTCGTCCGTCAGCCGGCCCTGGCAATAGACGGTGCGGCCAAATTCGCCGCCCCAGATCACCAGGGTGTCGTCGAGCAACCCTCGTCTTTTCAGGTCCATCACGAGCGCGGCGCCGGCCTGATCAGTCGCTTCGCACTGCGTCTTGATGCCGCTGGGCAGGCTGTTATGTTGATCCCAGCCGCGATGATAGAGCTGGATGAATCGCACGTCTCGCTCCGCCAATCGCCGCGCCAGCAGACAGTTGGCCGCGAATGTCCCGGGAGTTCGCGCATCTTCGCCGTAGAGCCGAAATGTCTCTTCCGGTTCATCGCTGAGATTGGTCAGGTCGGGGACCGATGTCTGCATCCTGAAGGCCATCTCATATTGCGAGATCCGTGTCGCAATCTCCGGTTCGCCGGAGTCATCGAGAGCCATGCGGTTGATGGCGTTCAGGGCGTCGAGATAGCGCCGGCGTTGCTGAGCGTCGATCCCTGGCGGGTTCGAGAGATACAGCACCGGGTCGCCGACCGAGCGAAACTTGACCCCCTGATAACGCGTCGGCAAGAATCCGCTGCCCCAAAGCCGGTCATAGAGCGGCTGCCCGCCCGTTCCACGGGAGATGAGCACCACAAATCCAGGCAAATCTTCGCACTCGCTGCCTAGTCCGTATGTCGCCCAAGAGCCCATACTGGGCCGGCCCGCAATCTGCGAACCGGTCTGGAAGAACGTAACCGCCGGATCGTGGTTGATCGCCTCGGTTTGCATCGATTTGATGATGCACAACTCGTCCACGATCTTCGCCGTATGCGGCAACAGTTCGCTCACCCACGCTCCCGATTGGCCATGCTGCGCGAAAGCGAACTGCGACTCCACCACGGGAAATCGCGTCTGCGTCGACGTCATGCCCGTCAGCCTCTGCCCCTTGCGAATCGATTCCGGCAGATCTTGCCCCCGGTAGCCCTTCAGCGCTGGTTTGTAATCGAACGTCTCCATCTGCGATGGGCCGCCGGACATGAACAAGTAGATCACGCGCTTGGCCGTCGGCGGATGATGCGGCAACCCTGCAAGACCGCGCGGCTCGCTGCCGGCCGCTTGCAGATCCTTTCCCAACAATGCGCCCAGCGCAGCCGCGCCTATGCCCGTCGCCGCCCGGCCAAAGAACTGCCGCCGGGTTGCTGCTAAGCGCCCAAGATCCTTGAAGCCGTTCACTGCTTGGTCACCGTTTCGTCCAAGTTAAGAATCAAGCTCGCCACTGCGGCATAGGCCGCCAACTCCCGCGGATCGAATCTCTCGTCGCGCGGCGAGTCGCCGACCTCAAGCAACGCCTTCGCCGCCTGTCGATCGTCCTGGTAATCACCGGCCAAATCCGCCAGCGCCAGCCGCAACGTCTCCGCCTCCGCCGCCCGCGGATGCCGCGCCAATACTCGCCGGAACCCATAATCAATCCGAGCCGCCGGCGTCGCCCCTCCTTCCGAGATCATCCGTTCCGCGAGCTCGCGCGCCGCCTCCACATAGGTCGGGTCATTCATCAGCGTCAGCGCCTGCAGCGGCGTATTCGTTCGCGCCCGGTTCACCGTGCAACTCTCTCTGTCGCTTGCATCGAAAGTCGTCATCGACGGCGGCGCCACCGTGCGCTTCCAATACGTGTAGAGACTCCGCCGGTAAAGCTCATCGCCCGAGCTCTGCTCGTAGGACGTGCCTGACAGTTCCTCCCAAATACCCGGCGGCTGATACGGCTTCACCGGCGGCCCGCCCATTTCCGTATTCAGCAAGCCTGCCGCCGCCAGCGCCTGATCGCGAATCATCTCCGCCGGCAAACGAAACCGCGGCCCGCGCGCGATCAGCCGATTCTCCGGGTCGCGCTGAAGCAATTCCGGCGATCCGTGGAAGTCCTGCCGATACGCCTGGCTCATGACCATCGTCTTCATGATGCCCTTGACGTCCCAGCCG
>CAMPKL010000108.1 GCA_946887065.1 uncultured Bryobacterales bacterium | reverse complement strand
TCGCTGCTGACCAGCAAGACCGAAGCGCGCCGTTTGGCGCAACTGATGATCACCATCGGCCGCCGCATGAATCTTCGGATTCAAGCGTTGCTGACGGACATGGATCAGCCCCTGGGCTATACGGTCGGAAACGCCCTGGAGATCATGGAAGCCTCGCAGACGCTGCAGGGGCAAGGTCCGCAGGACCTTGCCGGCCTTGCCGTGGAAGTGGCGGCCAGGATGATTTACCTGGCTAAGAACGACGTCTCCTTGGAGACAGCGCGATCGACGGCGCAAGGGTTGCTCAACGACGGTTCGGCGTTTGCGGTGTTGCAGAACGTGATCCGCGCGCAAGGCGGCAACGCCGATGCATTGACTCAGTTCGAATTGTTGCCGAACGCGTCGGGCGAGCACCTCATCACCTCGCCGCGCGAAGGCTACATCAGCCGCATCAACGCCGACGACATCGGCCGCGCCGCGGTGTTGCTGGGCGCCGGAAGAGAACGCATGGGAGACAACATCGACCCGGCGGTCGGCATCATTCTACAGGCCAAGGTGGGCGACTCCGTGGCCGCCGGCGCCGGACTTTGCGCCTTGTATTACACCGACGAAACGCAGCTCACCGAGGCGGTTCAGTTGGTCGAAGACGCCTTCCGGCTGTCGTCTAATCAGCCCGAGCCGCGAGATCTTGTTTTGGATCTCGTGCAGTAGGTCAGGAAAGCCCGCGGGGGCTCCCGCTGCCGCGCGCCATCGGCGCGGCGGCGGACCGCCTGGAGAGCCATATGGGCCTACTGGGTATCCTTCTCATCTTGTTGGCGGCGTACGGCCTGTCGAAAGACAGGAGGGCGATCCAGTGGAAAATCGTCTATTGGGGCCTGGGGCTGCAATGCGGTCTGGCGATCCTGCTGCTCAAAACGCCGGCGCGGGTCGTTTTCGAAGTGATGGGAGCGGGCTTCAACTCGCTGATGGGATTTGCCGAAGAAGGCTCGAAGTTCGTCTTTGGCGCGGAACTGGGTTCCGGGAACGGCCCGCAAGGGGTAATCATCGCCTTTCAGGTGCTGCCCCTGATCATCTTCGTCGCGTCGTTTTTCGCGGTGCTGTACTACCTCGGAATCATGCAGCGGGTGGTGCGTGTGATGGCCTTGGCGATGCAGAAGACGCTGGGCGTCAGCGGCGCGGAAGCCTTGAATGTGGCGGCCAACGTCTTCATGGGTCAAAGCGAGGCGCCGCTGACGATTCGCCCCTACCTCGACCGATTGACGCGGTCGGAGCTGATGAGCGTCATGACCGGCGGGATGGCCACGATCTCCGGCGCCCTGATGGTGGCTTATACGCAGATCTCCGGTGTACCGGTGCAGCACCTATTGACCGCGGTGGTGATTAGCGCGCCTGGCAGCATGATGCTGGCTAAGATGATGGTTCCCGAAACAGGAGCGCCGGAAACCCGCGGGAGCGTCCCCTCGGAAGCGGGCGGCGAGGACAGCAACATTATCGACGCGGCCGCGCGCGGCGCGGGAGAGGGTCTGTATCTATCGTTGCAAGTGGGCGCGATGCTCGTTGCTTTCATCGGCTTGGTTGCGCTAGTGAACGGCATTATGGGCGGAGTCCGCGAGGCCAGCGGTTTGCTGTGGCTGCCGGCGAATCTGCAGACGATCTTGGGCTACCTTTTCGCTCCGGTTGCTTTTCTGATTGGCGTTCCCTTGGCGGATGCTCTGCCTGTCGGCAACCTGCTGGGGCTGCGCATGGTTTTGAATGAGTTCCTGGCCTACGTGGACTTGGCGAACTTGCGAGAAACTTTAGAACCCAGGTCTTTCCTGATCGCGGGTTATGCTCTTTGCGGCTTCGCTAACTTCGGCTCGATCGGCGTGCAGGTGGGCGGCCTCGGATCGTTGATACCCAAACGGCGCAGCGAACTGGCTCAACTGGGACTGCTGGCCATGGCGGCCGGTATGATGGCGAACTTCCTGACGGCATCCTTGGCAGGGCTGCTCACATGATTGAGACGAGTCTCATCATCGAGGCCTTTGCGGCCTTCCTGATCGGATCGATCCCCTTCGCGGTGCTGGCCATGTGGGGTTCGGGCATCGACATTCGCAAGGTCGGTTCGGGTAATCCCGGTTTCAACAACGTATTGCGGGTCAACAAGCCTCGGGCCCTGCTGACCTTGGCGGGCGACATGCTCAAGGGCTATGCACCCGTGGCGATCTTCTATCAACCGGACGTAGATCCCTATTTCCATGGTTGGCTGCTGGGCTTCGCGGCAGTGTTCGGTCACTGTTACTCGCCGTTTTTACGGTTCAACGGAGGGAAGGGAATTGCGACTTCGGCCGGAGTCATGTTGCGGCTATATCCGCTGCTGGCCGTGGCGGGACTGGTCTTCTTCGTGACGGTTCGCGTAACCGGATCACGCTTTCGCGTGCCGGAGGCGGGGGCTATCGCGTCGATCGCGACTTGGCTGTTCTTCGCGCTGCTGATGTACCTTTACGCCGGGCCTTTCGCGCTGCGCATGGCGCTGATGATGACCGTATTTTTGACCTGGCGGCACAAGTCGAATATACGGAATCTGTTTGACTAGGCGTACAACAATTTGAAGGCCGCATTCTACGATTTTGACGGCACGTTGTCGTCGAGCAACGTCGTGACGAGGTACCTGTACTTCGCTCGCCGCTGCCCTTCGCCCTTGGAGAGCTTTTATCGGACAACTGTGGCCGTGGGCGGCGTACCGCTTTGGCTGTTGATCGACGCTCGGTCGCGGGCCGCTTTCAACCGCCAGTTTTTTGGGCTCTACGCCGGAATGCCCGAGTCGTGGTTGAGGGAGCAAGCAGCGGGGCTATTTGAGCAGGAAACGCGGCCCAAGATATACGCCGGGAGCGCGGAACTGCTGGAGCGCGACCGCCAGGCGGGCTACTCGCTTATCCTCGTCACCGGCGGTCTGGATTTCGCTGTCGAGAGGGCATCGGCGGAGTTAGGCTTCGATTATCTATTGGCGAACAAAATGGTATTCTCTGACGGAGTTGCGACCGGCCGTTTGCACGAACCTTTGTTGGCCGAACAAGGAAAGACAAACGCCATACGGGACTTCTGCCGCGACCATGGCGTCGATCCAAACAGCTTGAAAGCGTATTCAGACAGTTACTCGGACCTGGCCATGCTCGAAATGGCCGCTCAACCGACAGCCGTCAATCCGGATAGCAAACTGCGCCGCATTGCGGCCGAGCGGGGCTGGCCGACGGTAGTCACCAAGGGCAAGTGAATGGCTGCTGACCTCATCCGTCCTGTTGCGCCTGCCGAAGCCTATGAGTTCGGCGACCCAACTCCGAATGCGGTGGGCCGGGCCGCGCTCGTTTCCTATGAACACTGCGTCGTCCACTTGGAAGAGGATTCTAGGCCGCGGATGTTATGGTCCGGCGAAGACTTGGTTGCAGCTAAGCTGCCGAAGGACACGCGCATCGTCTATCCCAAGCCGGCGATCGCGCCCCTGAAAGACCGCGACGCGGCAATCCGCTACGCATTGGAACACCCCGAGAACGCCAAGCCGCTTTCGGCGCAGTTGCGTCCGGGTTTGAAAGTCACGGTAGCGGTCGACGACATCTCGTTGCCGTTGCCGCCGATGCGCCGTCCCGATCTGCGCCAGACGATGTTGGAAATCGTTCTCGAAATCCTCGCCGAGCACGGCGTGACGGACGTGGAGTTGATCATCGCCACTTCATTTCACCGGCGGATGGAGGCGTTTGAGGTTCGTCATGCGGTGGGCGAGAAGGTTTTCAAAGCCTACTTTCCGACGAAGCTGTATTGCCATGACGGCGAAGCGATTGACGGCATGGTCGAGTTGGGCCGCACCGAATTGGGCGAAGCCGTGCGCATGAATCGTCGCGCCGCGGAATCGGACCTGCTCATCTACGTCAACATCAATTTGGTCCCGATGGACGGCGGGGCCAAGAGCATCGCCATCGGATTGTGCGATTACGCGGCGTTGCAGGCCCACCACAACCCGCAGACCATACGCGACTCGAATTCTTACTTCGACCCGGACAAGTCGGCGTTAGCATCGTCGGCTGAAAGGCAGGCGGCCGTCATTAAGCGGCACCTCAACTGCTTTCACATCGAGACGGTCGTGAACAATCAGATGTTCGACCCGCTGATGCCCTTCTTCACCAAGAACGAAGACGACTGGAATGTTCTGGATCGCATGTCGTTCGGCGTCTCGAAATGGGCCTTGAGCAAGTTGCCGCGCAAAACGAAGCGAGACGTGTTGTTCAAGATCCTTTCGCCTTACGGCTTAATCGCCGTTCACGCCGGTGAGACTAACGCGACGCATGCCAAGACTCTGGCCTATTGCAACCAGCAGTACTGCATCCCGGTCGAAGGCCAGTCGGATGTGGCCGTGATGGGCGTTCCATTCGTGTCGCCCTACAACGTCCATTCGGCACTGAACCCGATCTTGGTACAGGTGATGGTGTTGGGGTATTTGTTCAACATGTACCGGGGCATGCCCATCGTCAAACGAGGCGGAGTGCTGATCGTGACGCATCCGCTGTACAACGAGTTCGATCAAAAGCACCATCCTTCGTATCACGAGTTTTTCCATCGGCTGCTTCCCGAGACGACCGATGCCTTCCAATTGGCGCGCAAGTATGAGGCGGAGTTCGCCGCCAACCCGGAATACATTGAGCAGTACCGCACCGGCTACGCCTACCACGGCGTTCATCCCTTCTATATGTGGTACTGGGGCGAGAACGGCCGGGCGCACGTCGGGAAGGTGATCTGCATCGGCGCCGAAGACAAGCGCTCGGCTCAGATCATGGGTTGGGATACGGCCAAGAACATGGAGCAGGCGCTCGAGATGGCGCAGTCCTTCATCGGCCGCAAGCCTAGCGTGACACACGTGCACATCCCCCCCATCAGCATGGTCGACGTGATGGGCGTGCCGCGGCATGTCTCGGAGGCGCCGCGATGAAGACAATTCTCATCACCGGCGCGACCGGCTTTCTCGGGACGCATCTGCTGGCCGCGCTTCGCAGCGAAGAGCCCGAGGCCCGGCTGCGCGTCATGGCAAGAGGGGCGGGCGCCATCGCGCAAATGGACGGGGTGGAAGTCGTTCGCGGCGACATCACCAAACCCGCCGAAGTGATCGCTGCCGCCGCGGGCGTGGATGAGATTTATCATGCGGCAGGATTTGTGGAGCGGCAATCCTTGCGGCCCTGGCGGCTCTATGACGCCCACGTGGAAGGCACGCGCAACGTCTGCGAGGCAATGTTGGCGCATGGGGTGAAGAAAGCGGTCTTCGTCTCCAGTTCGGGTACTTGCGCGGTCGGCGCCGATCCGGTTGAACGCGATGAGACGGCGCCGTTCTCCCAGCAGATTGTCTGGAACTGGCCCTACTACCTAAGCAAGATCTACGCCGAGAAATTGGCGGACTGGTATGTGACCCATCGCGGCTTGGACATTGTCCATGTCAACCCGACGCTGCTGCTGGGACCCGGCGATGACAGAAGGTCTTCGACAGGCGATGTCGAGCTATTCCTAAAAGGCGGCATCATGGTTCTGCCTTCGGGCGGTTTGAATATCGTCGATGTCCGTGACGCAGCCATGGGCTTGATCTTGGCGATGCGCAAGGGCCGCAAGGGCGAACGATATCTGTTGGGCGGGGCGAACATGACCTTCCACGAGTGGATTCAACGAACCGCCAAGATTGCCGGCGTCTCGGCGCCGAAACTGATGTTGCCCTTGCCCCTGCAACTGTTAGGCGCGCGCATCATGAGGCGTGTGTTGCCGCTGGCCGGCAAACGCTGGGAACTCGACGACGCTTCGATCGAGATGTCCGCCGTGTATTGGTACTGCAGTTCGAAGAAAGCGCGCCAGGAGTTGGGCTTTACCACTCGCGATCCGCAAGAAACTCTGACCGAGACCGTGGCCTACCTGCGCAGTTCAAGCTGATGGCTCAAGCGGTCGCGATTCTGAATCCTAAAGCGGCAGGCGGCAGCGTTCGGCGCCGCTGGCCCCAATACGAACAAGCGATTCGAAGACGCATACCCGACCTGCAAGTTCAATGGAGCGAACGGCCCTGGCATGCGGCGGAGTTGAGCCGGCAGGCCTTGGAGCGCGGCGCTGAATTGGTCATTGCCGTCGGCGGAGACGGTACGCTCCACGAGGCCGTCAACGGATTTCTCTCCAACGACGCGCCGCTCAACCCAGCAGCGCGCCTGGGCTACGTACCGATGGGTACCGGCGGAGACTTCCAGCGAACGTTGCAGGCGCCTGTGGAGCCCGAGCGGACAGCGGCTTATCTTGCGGAAGGACGAGTAGCGGCGATCGATGTCGGTAAGGTTCGCTTCCTTGGCCCCGGTGATGAAACTGTCTTGCAGCTGTACTTCGTTAACCTGCTGAGCTTTGGCATGGGGGGCGACGTGTCGGTAGCGGCCAAGACGAACATCCTAAGCAAAATCAATGGGAAAGGGGCGTTCCTTTGGGCTACGCTTCAGGTTTTCTTCCGCTACCAAGGGAAGTTGGTGGATCTTGTATTCGATGACGGCGAGACGCTGCACGGCGTCGATATCACCAACGTGGCTGTGGGCAATGGCCAATACCACGGCGGCGGCATGCATCCTTGTCCTGGCGCTTCGCTGACGGGCGGGCTGCTGGACGTGACGATTATTGACCATCTCTCCTGGTTTGAACTGCTGCGGGACCTTCCGGTGCTTTACTCCGGCGCGATCTACAGACATCCCAAGGTGCAGCGGCGGCAGACACGCAAGTTGGTCGCCCGGTCTGCGGACATCGCCCGAGCGGAAGTCGACGGCGAAGCGGCAGGGCAGCTGCCGCTTGAGGTCACCGTCCTGCCCGGCGTTCTGCCTCTGCTGTGGCCCGACGGGCGAGAACTCCCTTAGCGGCGCCGCTGTTTGTTCCACAACGGAACGCGAGGTGCGCTTTTAGGGGTCGACCGGACAGGTCGTTTTGGAACTGCGTGTTCCAAAACAGGATTAGCGCCGCTTCAGATGACCGTAAGTGGTTGATAAGCGCGTTTTCCCGCCGCCCGCGGCACGAGATCGGACTCTCGTTCCGTTGAGTTCTATCCCGCTTATTTTCATAGGCTTATATTCCATCGGCTGGTTTGGACGATTAGTTGCATTGATAGGCTCTGCCCGGCGGCGGGAATCGTTCGGCCGGAATCGGCAGGGAGTAAGGAGCGGGTCATCGATGGCAGCCCAATCGGCAGCGACAGCAGCGAAAACTGCACTCAGCTCGAATGAGCGTGAGGAAAGAATCATTCAGCATCTTCCCCTGGTGAGGGGCATAGCCAATCGCGTCAGGGAACGGCTGCCGGTGCAAGTCGAACTGGACGATCTGGTTCACGCCGGCGTCATGGGGCTCTTCGACGCCGTGGACCGCTTCCAACCCGACAAGAACGTCGTTTTTCACCTCTATGCGAAGCACCGCATACGCGGAGCGATTCTCGACAGCCTGCGCCAACTCGATTGGGCCTCGCGAGACCAACGCAAACGATTCAAGTCGATCGACAGCGCCGTACATGAGCAGGGCCAGAAGCTGGGGCGAGCGCCGAACGAGGCGGAAGTCGCGGCTGGTCTCGGCATCAGCGAAGCGGAACTCGTTCGCCAGAAGCGGGACCTGCAAGCCGCTGGACTCGTCGCCGTTCAACCGCACAAGGTCGAACAGTACGAGTACACGATGACGTTGGACAACGCAGAGTCCAAGGACGAACTGCCCGACGGGCAACTGGCGAGGCAAGAGATGCGCGAGGCGCTGAACTCCGCGATCCATACGCTGCCGACCCGCTATCAGAAGGTCATCGCGATGTACTACAGCGAGGACTGCACGATGAAAGAGATCGGTCAGGAGCTGGGAGTCAACGAGAGCCGGGTTTCGCAGATTCACAAAGCTGCGCTGCACAAGCTGAGCGCTGCGCTGCGCAACGCCGGCTATTCCGAGGAGTCGGGGACGCTCACTGCAATCTAGGGGCTCGATTCACGTCTGCCCCGTTGCGGATCTCGATCCGTAACGCCGCGACCAGTTATCCTGGGAGTGGCTTCATGCCCTCACGCTATTTTTGTCTGATTTGCCGCCATCCGACCTCTGGCCCAGGGGAGCCTTGTCCTCACTGCCGGAGCCGGCAGGTGGCCATGGTCGGCGCCACACCGCAGCTGCTGGTCATCGTGTTTGTGGTCATGCTCGCGCTGTTCGTCGCGACCGGCTACTACAACCGCGCGTTCAACCTGGAGCGCGAAGCTCGCGCCGAGGAGCATTACCGTTTAGGCCGGACCTTCGCAGACTACGGATATTTCGACGGCGCTATCGAGCATTTTGGCGATGCGCTGCTCAATGACCGCGGCAGATTCGACTATCGCCTGGGACTGACCTTAGCTCTGTATGAATCGGGCCGCTATCAAGAGGCCGAACTGCAGCTGCGGCAACTCAGGACCGTGGACCCCACCCAGGCCGTCGTCAATCGATTGCTGGCGCGGCTCGCCAGCAGGGACGGGCGCGCGGAGGAAGCGACCCAGTATTACCGCACGGCCATTTATGGTCGTTGGGATCAGAATCCCGAGCAGAATCGCCTGGATACGCGCCTGGAATTCGTGGATTTCTTGGAAGCGCAGGGCGAAACGCTGCAACTCGTGGGCGAGCTCGTGAGTTTGCTGCGGGAGGAACCGGCCGATGACGTGTTGGCCAAGCGCGTGGGCCTGATGTTTTTGGACGCGGGGTCCCCAGCTGAAGCGATCCGCGCCTTGCGGCCCTTGGCCGAGGCCAATCCCAACGACGCGAGTCTTCGCAGCGCGTTGGGCACGGCCTACTTCCAGACCGGAGAGTACGGTTTAGCTCGGCGAGAGCTCCAGGCGGCGGTGAGACTAGGCGCTGACGCCCAGGTGCAAGAGCTTTTGGACGAGACCAACGAGATCGTCGCCTTGGACCCGAACTACCGCAGGGTCAGCCGCAGCGAACCGCTG
>CAMPKL010000107.1 GCA_946887065.1 uncultured Bryobacterales bacterium | reverse complement strand
TCGTCGGCGATGATCGGCGGCAGCTGCAGATCCCAGTCCCAGACGTCGTGCGGGGTGAATTGGAAGTGCCACTTCATTTTGCCCGTATCGAGGTCGATGCCGAGCAGCGAGTCCGTGTAGAGGTTGTCGCCAGGGCGGTCGCCCGCATAGAAGTCCGGCCAAGGGTTGCCGGTCGGCCAAATCAATAGATTGGTCTCGACGTCGTAGCTGCCGGGCATCCAGGTCCCCGCGCCCCCATAGGGCAAGGTCTTCGGTCCCCAGGTTTCCGAGCCAGGCTCGCCGGGCCCGGGGATCGTCCATAGCTTCCAAAGCTGCTTGCCGCTTTCCGCCGAGTGCGCTGCCAAGAAGCCGCGGATGCCGCTGTCGCCGCCGGAGACGCCGACGATCAATTTATCTTTGATGGCGACGGGCGCGACGGAACAGTAGTAACCGTCGTCGGGGCTAGCGTAGGCTTCTTCCCAGATGGCCGCTCCGCTAATCCGATTGAGCGCGACCAGGTGACAGTCGCTGGTGACGAAATAAACCCGATCGCCCAGAATCGCCGCGCCGCGGTTCTTGCGTTGCGTCTCGACGTCGGGTTGTTGATAGTCCCAGATGAGCCTGCCGGTCACCGCATCGAGCGCGTAGACCGAATTGGCATTGGTCACGTACATCACCCCGTCGTAAACGATGGGGAAGGAGCTGAGACTGGTCGCCCCCGGAACGCGATAAGTCCACTTCGGGACGACGTTGGCCGCGTTCTCGGCGGTGATTTGCTTCAGCGGGCTATGGCGGTTAGCCCGGTAGTCGCCCATGAAGGTGAGCCAATTTTCGTTCGGCGCCGCTAGGATGTCCTCGTAGGTCACCTGCGCGAATACCGTCGCGGCCAGCATGAGAGCGGCGAGGAAAATATTGAGGACGCGAATCACTGGGCGTCTCCTTTGTCGGTCTCAATCGGTCGAACGGACTGGCGGCTCAAGAAGGCCAGCAGGTCAGTGATTTGTTGCCGGCTCAACCGCTCTCCGTAGTTAGCCGGCATCCAAGAGTCCTTGGGGAAGTCCACCTTGGTGACCTCGCTCTTGCTGAGCAGGCGCAGTTGGCCGTCGGAGTCCAATAGCTGTATCGAGTAGTTCGAGGTATTGCGCGCCACGCCGCGAATCGTTTCGCCGTTGCCCAACGTGACTAGCACCGGCGTGTAGCCCCTGGAGATCCGCTTATTGGGATCGAGGACGGAGTCCCGAATCTCGGTGAGCGTCCTGGTGACGCCCAAATTGGTGAGGTCGGGGCCGAGGTAGCCGCCCTCGCCGCGGATCATATGGCAGTTCATGCAGCGCCCGGCGCCGAAGTAAACTTCCCGGCCCGCGGCGGGATCGCCCGGCACGGACTGGCGGGCTGCCGGCGACGACAAATTTTTGATGAACGCCGCCAACTGCCAAATCTTGTCGTTTTCGAAGGACGACGGCGGCATGTCGCTTCCGGGGATGCCGTTGCGGATGACGCTGAACAGCCACTCGTTGCCCAGCCGCTGTACGTTTCTCGCCCCAATCAGCTTGGGGCCGCGTCCGCCTTCGGCGCTGGCGCCGTGGCATCCGCTGCAGGAGGTAGCGTAAAGTTGTTCCCCCGCGGCTATAGAAGCTGGGTTGCCGATGTGGGTCTTTTCGGGCGTGTCGCCTAACTCAGCGTGCGGATCAGGCAGCTGTGCCGGCAGGAGGCCCACACAACTCAACGCCAACAGGAGGAGTTTCGAAGCGTGTCTCAAGGGGTAATCCTCAGCGCCGGGCGCGGCCATGAGTATAAGCGAACCGGCCAGGAAGAGCGCTATTTACGGCAGGTGTAGACAAAAGCAGGCGGCACGTTGCGCCAGACGACGTCGGATTGCCGTACCTCGGAAAACATCTCTCGGAGCAGCTTGCGGAAGCGCCAGGCAGGCGGAAGAGCAAAACCTTGGAGGTAGGCGAAGGTGACGAAGACACCGTCGGCCGTAAGGCAATCGTGCGCCGCCTTCATGATGTCCCGCTGGAGGGATTCGTCGAAGGCCCCCCAAGGCAATCCGCTGACGATGCGGTCTGCCGCCGTTTCGCCCCGAGCGGCTAGGATCTTGGGCAGCTGCTGGACGCAGTCGTGAGCGACATCCAGGCCAGGGTGCCGCTCTCGCAACATCGCCACAAACTCTTCGTTACGCTCGACGGCGATCAGTTTGGAATTTGGCGGCTTGCTCTCGATTAGCGCGCGGGTGATGGGTCCCGTACCGGGACCGAACTCGACGATCACGGACGCGCCTTCGAGAGAAGCCTCATCGGCCATTAAGCGCGCTAGTTCCCCAGAGCTGGGAACGATGGCGCCCGTCGAGACCGGCTTGCGGATGAACTCACGAAGGAACCGCCCATGCTGTTCGGAGGGAGACTCCCCTTCCTGGACAGGATCATCCGTCTGTCTGCCTTCTGTGTCTGCGGCCAAGATCCAATTCTACGAAACCCGCGCGGGCGGCGTTCCAAAGAAGATCGAGTTGCGGCCGGCGCAAGAGTTGTAAAGGCGATGTAAACCCTTATTTAACTGCTATTTAACCGTTCCAAGATAACTACTCATCGAACCCCTGACGTCATGCTGTAACGAGGGCGCCCGGCGTGGCGCGACGCTCAAGGAGTTCCGAAATGGCCGTTCAACCCGAATTGATTCGACAAGCCCAGGCAGGTGATGCCGCCGCGTTCGGCGCGCTGGTGAACGCGTACAAGCAGCGCATCCACGGCACAGCCTATCGCATGACTGGCCGCCGCGACGACGTCGAAGACATCGGTCAAGAGGTGATGCTCCGGCTGGTTTCGTCATTAGGCCAACTGCGCACGGTGGAGGTCTTCGAGACCTGGCTTTACCGGCTGACGATGAATGCGGTCTACGACCATCTCCGCAAACGGCGCCGCACGGCGGATATTCCCATGGCGGAGCTCTCCGAAGAGCAGGTGTCGTTCGCTGACGCCGTCGAGGGGACTCGCCGCAGCGCCATCGAAAGCCGTCAAGCCGAGGCGCGCGCGACGCTTAAAGTGATGCTCGAGAACATTCCCGCCGAAGACCGCGAATTGTTGGAGCGCAAGGAAATCAGCGGTCTCAGCCTCAAGGAACTCCGCAAGTTCTACAACGCGAATGAGAACGCGCTGAAAGTCCGGTTGTTCCGCGCGCGCCAACGCGCGCGCGCCGTGCATGACGAGTTGACCGCCCCCGTTGCCGCCTAGGCGAGGGCGCCTTCAATTAACTGGCCGCCGACAATGGTCGGCCTTTCGGCGCGGCCGTTGTGCAAGTAGGTTACCCGCTCGTGGTCCAGGCCCATCAGGTGCAGAACCGTCGCGTGGATGTCGCGGACGTGGTACGGCGTCTCCTGCGCCCGGAGGCCTAGCTCGTCTGTCGTACCCACCGTGCCGGGCTTGATGCCCGCCCCCGCCATCCAGATGGAGAAGCCCCAGGGATTATGGTCGCGGCCGATGCCCTTCTCGTTGAACGGCGTACGGCCAAACTCGCCGCCCCAGACGACGAGCGTTTCGTCGAGAAGGCCGCGCGATTTGAGATCGGCTAACAGGCCGGCGATCGGCTTATCGGTGAAGCGGCACCACTTGCTGTGGTTGCCCTCGATGTCTTCGTGAGCATCCCAGGAACCCGCGTAAACATCGACGAAGCGTACGCCGCGTTCCACGAGCCGCCGGGCGAGCAGCAATTTCTCGGAGAGCGGCCGGGTGAAGTCGTCGTCCATGCCGTAGAGGCTCTTGGTAGTCTCGGTCTCGGTTTGGATATCGACGGCCTCGGGGGCGTGGGCCTGCATGCGCCAGGCGAGTTCGTAGCTTTCGATGCGCGCATCGAGGTCGGACTCGTAGGGATGCTTTTCGGCGTGACCGCGGTTAATGCGGTTCAAAAAATCCAACTTGCCGCGTTGTTGATCGTTGCCGACGCTCTCGGGGTTGGCCAGGTTCAAGATGGGCGGACCGTTCTTTTGGAACTGCGTTCCTTGATAAACGGCGGGGATGAACCCAGCCGACCAGTTCTTGGCGCCGCCGACCAGCGGCGCTTCGGTATCGAGTACGACGAAGGTCGGCAGATTGCGGTTTGCCGAACCCAAGCCGTAGGTGATCCAGGCGCCCAGCGAGGGCCTGCCTGCCAGAATCGAGCCGGTATTCATCTGGCAGACCGAACCGACGTGGTTCAGCCCATCGGCCCAACAAGAGCGTATGACCGACAAATCGTCGGCGTGCGCCGCAATTTCGTTGTACCAGTCCGATATCCAGAGACCGTTCTGGCCGTGCTGTTTCCACTGGCGCTGGTCGGCGAGGACGGTATTGCCGGCGGTGCCCATCGCGGTGATGCGCGGCGGGTCGAACGAGGCAGGGATCTGCTGGCCCGACAGCTGACGCAGCAACGGCTTGGGGTCGAACGTATCGACGTGACTGGGTCCGCCTTCCATGAAGAGCCAGATGACCGACTTCGCCTTGGGAGCGTGGTGGGGCTTCTTCGCGGCCAGCAAGTCGACTTCTCCGGCGCCAAAGCCGTCCTCGGCAAGCAAGGAGCTAAAGGCTAAAGCGCCCAGACCGCTGCCGGCACGCGACAGGAAAGCGCGCCGTGTCGGGGCATCGAGGAATTGAGACGGGATATGACGCGGCATGGCTGTCCACCTCAGTTGCTGTAGACGAACTCGTTGGAATTGAGCAGCGCGTGGCAAAAGTCGACTAGCGCGGCGGCTTGGGCTTCGTCCATTTCCGCACTCAGCGATGAGGGCAGGGCCAGCTTGCCGCCTTGGGCGGCGCGCTCGGCGATGAGCCTGCTCTGTGTGCTGAAGAAGGTCAGGGCTGCGTCCTTCTCGCCGGCGTCCGGCGGCCGCGAGTACGCCAGCAGATAAGCCTGGGTGACTTGCTTGGAGGCGTCGGCGCCGGCGGCGTCCACGACCCGTCCGGCGAAGCCTTGGGCCCACCCGATGGTCTGGGTGTCGTTCAGCAACGCGAGAGCCTGGGGGGCCGTGGTGGTGACGTTTCGGCGCGCGCAACTCTCGTGGGTATCAGGCATGTCGAACGCTTCCATCATGGGATAGCGCGCATTTCGCTTGACGAAAATATAGACGCTGCGCCGGTATTGGTCCGACAGGTCCGCGGCGACATCCCAGCCGCCGTACGGAGTCGGCATACCGAGCGGCAGCGGCGGATGGGCGCTCGGCCCGCCCAACTGGGGATTGAGTAAACCCGAAATCTCAAGCATGGAGTCGCGGATGACTTCGCCGTCGAGTCTTTGCGGGCGGAAGCGCCAGAGCAGTTTGTTGTTGGGGTCGGCCTTGGCGGCGTCCTCGCGGTAGGCCGCGCTTTGCTGGTAAGCGTCTGAGTTCATGATCAGCCGGTGCATGGCTTTGATGCTCCAGCCGCGATCGACGAACTCGGCCGCGAGCCAGTCGAGCAATTGCGGGTGAGTGGGGCTCTCGCCCATGCGTCCAAAGTCGCTGGGCGTGGCGACGATGCCCTGGCCGAAGTGGTAGTGCCAAATGCGGTTGACCATCACCCGTGCGGTGAGCGGGTTGGTGGGCGACGCTAGCCAGTGCGCTAGAGCGGAGCGGCGTCCAGTGGAATCGAGGCCCTCGGGTTTGGAGTAAGCGGCCGGCGCAGGGTCGAGTATGGACAAGAAGCCGGGTTCGACTTCTTCCTTCGGCGCGGCATAGTTGGCCAGGCCGAGAACGTGGGTAGCCGGAGCCGTCGAGCCGAGGTCCCTAATACCCATGCCTTCGGGATGCTCTCCAGGGTGCATCGCCTGGAAGCTGTCGAGCTTCTCTTGCAACGCGGTGTAGCGCTCCTTCTGCTCGCCCTTGAGTTGCTTCCAGAGCTTGCCCTCTTCGTAGGCCATCGCCCATTGGTGCTTGTGGACCATCTGGCGCTCGAAGGGCGACAGCTGATCGGCGGTCTTCTTGAGGGCGGCCTGGGTCAGGTCCGTGCGCTTGATGTACAATTCCCCGTCTCTTTCGAGACGGAGCGGCGCTACTAGCGCCTCCATTTCCGCGCGGATGTCGGCCGTTGCGGTCTCCCACTCGGCGAGCTGCGTCTTGTAACTGGCGCTGGCCTTGGCATCGAACATGGCGATGTGATCGTCTTCGGCCGAGGCGGCAAAGAAGGCCTGCAGGCGGTAGTAATCCTTTTGCAGGATTGGGTCGAATTTGTGGTCGTGACACTTGGCGCAGCCGAAGGTCATGCCGAGGAATGTTGCGCCGACGGTGTCGGTGACATCCTGCAGCAACTCGGCGCGGCGTTGTTCCAGGTTGGCCGCGTTCGACTCATCAGGGTAGTGGCGGTTGAAGGCCGTGGCGACGCGTGCATCGGGGCTCTCGGGCCACAACTCGTCGCCGGCGATCTGCTCTGCAACGAAGCGGTCGTACGGCTTGTCCTCGTTGAGCGAGCGAATGACGTAGTCGCGATATCGCCAAGCGTTGGGGCGGGTCTCATCCGTCTTGAAGCCGTTGGAGTCCGAATAGCGGGCCAAGTCGAGCCAGTGCCGACCCCAGCGCTCACCGTAGTGGGGCGAATCCAGCAGGCGATCGACAATTTTGGAGAAGGCGTCCGGAGACTGATCGTTCAAGAAGGCGTCCACTTCGGCAGGTTGCGGCGGCACGCCGACCAGATCGAAATAAGCGCGACGAATAAGATCCACTTTATCGGCGCGCGGCGCGATGGATAGGTTCTTCTGAGCCAGCTTGGCGGAGACGAACGCGTCGATGGGGTTCGCGGTTGCCGGGCCGGCGGGCGGAGCTACCTTCACGACCGGTTGGATCGCCCAATAGGAGCGGTCGGCGGCATCGAACGGACTCTCCACGCTTGCGGCGGTCAGCAGACCGGCGGCGACGGGTAGGCAACAAGCCAGTGCGAGTTTGTGAAGCTTCTTCAAGGATCTACGCCTCCTAGCGGACGGGGCCGATGATGAACGTCACGAGGATTGTAAACCCTTGAGGCCAAAGGCGCCAGCACGTTTTGTACCGGTTCCGGGATTCTAGGAACCAGCGGGAGCAAAGGGAAGGAGGGCTGCTTCCGAGTGTCAACGAGGGTCGCGGGCTGTAAACTAGCTGTAGGATCTCTCGAACAGTAAGGCTGATTCGCGCCTAGAGAGCGCCCGCACCCTGTCCACGACGAGCGGCCGCTGCGTTACAGCCTACGGGATGATCTCGAAACCCCCGCCCTCGACGCCGTGTCTAAATCTATGGAGGCAACGAAATGGTTGTCGGCGTTCCGAAAGAAATCAAAGATCACGAAACACGCGTTGGTTTAACCCCCGCGGGCGTTTACGCTTTGCGAGAAGCCGGTCATGAGGTGCTCGTTGAGCAGGGGGCCGGAATCGGCAGTTCCATGTCCGACGAGGAGTACGTCGAGGCCGGCGCCGTCTTGGTGGATTCCGCGGCCGATGTCTGGGCCCAGGCGGACATCATCGTCAAGGTAAAAGAGCCTCAGCCGAATGAAGCTGCTTATTTCCGCCCCGGTCTGATCCTATTCACCTACTTGCACCTGGCCCCATTGCCCGAGCTGACGCGGCAACTGAAAGACGCCGGCGTCACGGCGATTGCTTACGAAACGGTCCAGCGCGACAACGGCGTGCTGCCGTTATTGGAACCGATGAGCGAGGTGGCTGGACGCTTGGCCGCGCAGGTCGGTGCGGAGTACCTGGAAAAAACCAACGAGGGCCGCGGCGTTTTGATGGGCGGCGTGCCGGGGGTTGCTCCGGCCGAGGTCGTCATCGTCGGCGCCGGGATTGTCGGCTCGAACGCGGCAAAGGTCGCTGTAGGCACCGGCGCTCACGTAACCGTTCTCGACATCAATGTGGAGCGGCTACGGCGGATCGACGATCTCTACCAGGGCCGCATAGCCACTTTGGTTTCCAGTCCGAAAGTGCTGGCGGACGCGGCGGCCAAGGCGGATGTGCTGATTGGAGCGGTTCTAGTGCCAGGCCGGGCGGCGCCGAAGGTCGTTAAGCGGGCGATGATCGCGGGGATGCAAAAGGGAGCCGTGTTCGTCGATGTGGCCATCGATCAAGGCGGTTGTTCGGAGACCTCCAGGCCCACGACCCACAGTGATCCGGTTTACGCCGTCGACGGAGTGCTGCATTACTGCGTGACCAACATGCCGGCGGCAGTGCCGCGGACCTCGACTCTGGCGCTGACCAATGCGACCCTGCCCTATCTGCTGAAGATCGCGAATCTGGGAGCGGAGGAAGCAATGCGCCGGGACGAGTCCCTGCTGCTCGGCCTCAACGTTTATCGCGGGCAGATTGTGTGCCCAGGCGTTGCCGAGTCGCAGGGCGAGCCCTGGCACGAGGTCATACTGGGTTCTTGATCGGAACGCTTACGAACGGTTTAGAACCGTGTTAACCTCGAAGTAGTGGCGTCCTCTTGGGCAAGGCAAGGTCTGTCTGTCGCGGAAGTCTCTCAAGAATTGGGAGTTACTACAAAATCCGTGAACGAGCGGGTGCGTAACGGCTACCGCGAAGACTGGAAGAGCATCGAGAGGATCACGGAAGAATCGGGCGAAATTCGATTTTTCATCCGGGATCACGGCTATTCGAAGGGTGACCAGCTCGAACTTGCGGATATTCGCTCCGGTGAAGACCTAGTTCTGGAGCTAAACACGCGCTGGCAGGTTCGGAAAGCGGATCCTGACAGTTTTACTCTGGATCTGCCGTCGCATCTAGCGCCAGGGTCATGGATGGGTGGTCGCGCCCGCCGTTTGCTGACCATTCGCACGACTTCCTATCGACGTCCCGACCTGGGACGCGCAATGCGCCTCTGTCACCCCGCCGATGTTGCTGCGATTAAGAAATTGATGGGCCCACCGGTCCCTTCGCGAGGAAATCTCATGTCCCAGACCGTAGACACCACTGTAGGTTCCCAGCCAGAGAGCGGGGGCATCTTTGAGGACAAACCGTTCTACCGCATCGCGAAGCTGCCGACCTATGTCTTCGCGATGATCAA
>CAMPKL010000106.1 GCA_946887065.1 uncultured Bryobacterales bacterium | reverse complement strand
AGGACGGCAGGCCCACTTCGGCGCCGTTGCGCAGAACGCGATAGTGATCGACGCCTACGTTGTCCGACGCCGCATTCCACTGCAGTTGCACTTGGGTCGACGTCTTAGAAACCAGCGACAGTCCGCCGGGGGCCGTCGGCGCCTCCGTGTCGCCTGCTGCGCTGTAGCGCACCGTCAGGCGAGGGCGCTGCGATGTCGTCGCATATTCGCTGGAGCGGAAATCGAAACCGTCCGTTGTCGCCGAGTTGGCCACGATCAGACCGAAGTTCGATGACGGATCGGCGGCCCAGCGGCGAACCGCGTCGAGACCGTCGGCGTTCAACAGGATCTTGTAGGAGCCTAAAGCGCTTGCCGTAACCGTGCCCAAGACAGTCGATGCGCGGTCATTGCTTCCAGCCGCTCCTGCCGTCTGCCAAGGGTTTCCGGCCGAAGCAAGGCTCCAAGTCGCTCCGGTCTGCGCCCAAGCGCGCTTCAGCTCGTAGATCTGGTAGACGCCGTTGCTGATGTTGAAGACTTCGATATCGATCTCCGCGGAATTGATGGTCGACCCTGCTGGGATCGACGACAAATCCCAGCGCAGCAAGGCCGCCAGGTCGTTACCGCTGCCCGCTGGGTCGTCGCCGTCGACCAGCAGGGACGCGGAGGCGCCGAAGGTGGAAGTCGGGGCATTCGCAGAAATGTATGTGTCCGTCGTGCCGGCATATCCGGCAGAAGGCGAGACGCCGTTCTGGAAGGACTGAGTTACGACATCGACATGATTGAATACAGCCTGTGAATTGGGAGCGATCGGGTTCGCCGCCAGGTCAATGACGTTGTTGATCGTTAGCGTGTAAGCAGCGTTGTTCAAGGGCGGCGCGACGGTCAGCGTAATAACGCGGCCCGTCGCGTCGAGCACCGCCGCGGATACCGCTATGCCGTTGTTGATCGCATAGTTGCCCGTGGCTTCCGCGCTGGTCTCCTCGACTCGTTCGGTGTAAGTCACGACAACTTCGGTCGGCGGGCCTTCGGATACGACGGAAGAGATGGCCGGGGGTGTTGAATCCGAGCCTTTCAAGATGGTGAAGTCATCGCGGACGGCCGCGTTGTTGTCCAAGTACTTCACGTCGAGCCGTCCGGCGCTGAAGTCGAGAACGACCGAACCCAACGCGTTCAGCGAGAGCACCATCGCAGGGTGATTCAGCGGCCCGCCGCTGATCGAGCCCGACGCGCCGGCGACCGCATATACCGCGCCTTCATGCGGAACGTCGGCCAGCAGCGGTTTCACATAGGCGCCGTCTCCAGCCTCGTTGCCGTTGCCCGCGTCCTTCTTCATCGCGTTATTAAACGTGCTGGAGACGCCATAGTGACCGTCGATCAAATAGGAGCGCTCATACGAATGGCTATGCCCGGTGAGTACCAAGTCCACACCATGCTGCTCCAAGATCGGTAGAGCGTTTTGGCGCATGTCGGTCATCAGGCCGTCCGTATCGGAATCGTGGGATCCCTTGGAGTACGGCGGATGATGCCAAAAGGCGACCAGCCACGGTTTGTCGTTTGCTTCGAGGTCCGCCTTGAGCCACGTCATCATCGCGCCGCTCGCCGAGCGGTCGGTCTCGTAGGATTCCAGGCAGACGAAGTGGATGTCGCCGTAGTCAAACGAGTAGTACGCCTCGGTGCCGGAAGCGATGCCCCCGGCCTGGCCGTTCTTCGGCAGAGTGAAAATTTCGTAGTAGGGACCGGATTGGCTGGCCGAGTCGGCAGTGTGTCCGTCGTGATTGCCGAGCGTCGGCCACAACACGGTATTGCGCAAGAACTGCGGATACGTGTCGAACACCGCCGTCTGGAACTCCCCATCCGTGCCGTCTTGGTAGGCGTTGTCGCCCAACATCAACATGAGATTGGGGTTCTGCGAGCCGGTGTAGGCCGCGAAGGCGTCACGCACCGCGCGGGCGTTGACGTCGGCGGTGCCCGAATCGCCGAGAACCCATACCCGAGTCGGAAAAGAGGTTTCCGCCAAGGGCGCCGTCGTGAAGAAATGACTGCTGTCGCCGCCCGCCAATGGCCCCGTCGTGTTCCCTGCCGAGTAGTAATATTTGGTGGCGGGCGCCAGACCGATCACGACGACTTCGTGGTTGGTGAACGAGCCTGCGACCGAGGCGGACTGGCTGAGGTTGCCTTGCTGAAGCCCGTAACGAACGACGCTATTTGTCGCACTGCTTGTCCGCCACTTCACGGTCACGCTAGTCTGCGTGCCCGTTTGCAGGTACGGTCCGCGAGTTACCGTTTGAGCTGCCGCCTCCCCGGCGAGCAGCAATATCAAGATAAGCGCGTGGGAAGGGCGTTTGGGTGGCGTCACGGATCGGCCGCAATGTTGTGCGTTCCGAATCGTACCAGTTAACCCTAAGAACTTCCATGGAGCAATGGTAGTGGTACGGATGCGACTGCGCGTTCCGCCTACCGTTGTGCGTCGATCCGCCCCACTGTGGCCTGAATCGTCTCACCGTCCGCCATCTCAATTCGCACTCCCGACGTGGCATAACGCTGCGTCAGTTCGGCATTGAAGGGCTCGTCCTGCTCCAAGCTCTCCCATGCCTGCAGCAAGTACTTTCCCGGGGGTACGCCGATAAATCGGAACGCGCCATTCGCCAGTGCGTCGGTCACGAAGTACCGCCAGCCATCGAGCGGTTGCGGCGGGTCAGGAATCAGGCTAAGCACCGCCTGCTGCGGCACGCCCTCGGCGTCTTGCACGAAGCCCACGATCTGCCCCGAAGCCCGCCCGATCTCGACCCGCAACGCGTTTCCGGCCGTATCCGCATCGACGCGAAACGGCTCCGTAAGCACGTCCATGTCGCCGAAGGAGGCGGTTTTGACGTAAGAGCCAAGCGGTAGTTGGCCAAAGCTCAAGCGGTACTGATCGGCGAGCACGCCCTGGAAATGCAGTTCGCCTGCTTGGACCCGGGCGCCGTTAGCCGATGCTCCGCTCGTCCGCACTAACGACGCAAAAACTTGCTGCAGCGAAAGACCTTCCTCCGCGGCAACGCTCCCGCGAATGTCGAACGGCGCCTGCATCTCAACGACCAGCCCGGAGATGTCGGAGTTCACATTGACGCTGACGCGCCCGGCGAGCGGATTGTCTCCGCGAAGGTATGCCCCCAGATTGTACGAGCCCGGCAGCACGTTCGAAATCTCGAACGCGCCGCTCTCGTCGGTCATCGTCGAGCCGCGATTGGAAGCCGTACCCAAGACCTTCTCGTCGGCGCTCAAGTAGATGTTGATTCCCTTCGCATCCGGCCCCGCCCCGCGTACCGCACCGCGTACCGTAAACGATGCTGATTGCCGCATCGGCAAATAAACGCCCTCGACAATTTGACCCGTGGCAACCTCGAGTTGCTCCGCGTCGGAAAAATTGTTCGTGCCGGGGTAATAAGTAGGCATGTCGGCGTTGGGGCGCTGCGCCAAGCTGAACCCGCGCGGCTGCCCCTCGGCAAGCAGGTAGTAGCGGCCCGCCCGTAGCTTCGCGATACGGAAGTCACCCGCGCGCGTCGTCCGTGCGTTTGCCGCATGCGCGAGCGAGGGGTAACCGTTGCGATAACTTAATCTCAACAACGAGACATTCATCATCCCGGCGGAACTGCCGTCGGAAGTCTCGACCCGCCCCGAGACCACCGATTGAGGCGTCATCAGCAGTTGCACGCTGGTCAGCGGCTGCCCAATGCGAATGGAAATCGGAGCCCCGGTCGAGTCCGGATTTGTTGCGCCGTACAGGCCGTCGAGGTAGCCCGCTTTTCTGGCGACCAGCTTGTAGGAGCCGGCCGGCACTCCGTAAAACTCAAACTTACCGTCCTCTTGCGCGAAGTTGCCCAGCGACTGCTGAAACTCACCCGGCCGGTCGAGCCGAATCGGCGTCAGCACGACTTCCGCCCGCCGCACCGGCTCCCCGTTCACATCGACGACGAGTCCGGCAAGTTCAGGCGTCTGCGCCGCAGCGCCTGCGCAAAAAAGCAAGAGAAGGAACAAGTACCGCACTAGAAGCCGGCTCTCATCAAGGCGTCATTCATGAAAACTTCCGGGATGACCGTTAGGTTTAAGTTCTTGGGCATCTTTGCTTCCAATTCCACCTCTTCGCCGCGGGTGGCGAACACATTGATGAACTTGTCGTCCCAATGCGCAGTATCTTCGATCGTTTCCCAAGCGAAGACTTCGTAGCGCCCAGGCGTGATGCCTTGAATCTGAAACGCGCCGCTCTCATCCGCGACCGCGCGCGGATACAGGCGGCTCTGCTGAAACTTGCGCACTACGGGCACGAGAGTGACCTCGGCGCCGGGGACCGCCTTGTCCTCTGCGTCGCGGACCACCCCTGTCAGCGAGGCTGCATCGGTGCTGATCACGACGTCCATCTTGCCGTCGCGCACGCCGCCCGTCAGGTCGAGGCCGCTCGCAAGCACGGGCACACCGGCCAAGCGGACTTCTTTCAAATAAGATCCCTCGGGGATGCCGAGGACTTGTGTGCGGTAATGGCCAGGCGGTACCTGTTTAATCGTGAAGCTGCCGGCTGCTTCCACCAGCGCTCTCTTCTCAATGACGGACGGTCCTTCCGTCGCGAACAACGAGACGGACAGTGCCGTCATGCGTTTTTCTTCGTCCCCAGTCAGTTCTCGCTCGCCTTCAAAGACCACCGAGCCGGGTATCTCTCCGATCTGCGCGTTGATGACGACGTTGTCGACCGGTCGATTGCCGACCTCGATCGGCGTCCAGCCAAAGACGCCGTCGCGCAGCGTGTAAAGGGCAAGCGTATACGGCCCGGGAAACATCGAGGGAATTTCAAATGTGCCGTCCGGCTGTACGTCGACGCCGAACGACCAAGGCAGCCCCGAGCCCGGCTCTCTCGGCAATCGAATGATGCGCGCCTCTTCAAGCGGGTAATCGAGGCCGATCACTTTGCCTTTCACGTCGCGGTAGACGTACTCCAGCATCTTGATATCGATGCCTTCGACGTCTTCGCCGACGCCGACCGTGAAGGCCGATGCCGTGCTCAGGTCCGGGGCCCGGATCCACATGGTTTCGTTGAGTTGAACGTCGGCCTCGCCCGGCTTGAGCGCGCGCTTGGGCTGGCGCTCATTGAAGTTCCAAGTAGGCAAGAAGCTAACACGGATGTAGAAACGCCCCGGCGGTACATTTTCGACCAAATATTCGCCGTTGTCGTTGGTGACCGCGGCGGCGACTGGGCCCAGTCGGCGAATGCCGTCGTAATAGGCGACGCGCTCCACTCGCGCCCGGTAGCCGGCGATGGGATTGCCTTCTTCATCGGTGACGCGCCCCGAAACCGAGCCTGCCGGGGACAGCCGTAAAGCCGCCTCCAACTTTTGGCCCGGCGCCAGCGTGAACGGCTCGGGCCGCACGGTAGTTTCGGTGGCGCCGTAGGTGGTCGGCACAAAGTCGGGATGCTGCACTTGCATCATGTAGTCGCCGGGCGTCAGGCCTTCGAACAGATAATGGCCTTCTGCATCGCTCACGACCGATTGTGGGGGAGCACTCGACCCGAATCCGCGTTCGGTGCGCACGACGCCGAACAGGCGGATGGCCGCGCCTTCAATCGGTTCCCCGGCACTGGAGGCGACGGAAACCGCGATCGACGCGGAGCGGACTTCGGGTTCCGGCGTTGGTTGCTGCGCCCACGCACAGATCCCGGTAAGGGCAAGGAGGGTGATTACAATACCTTTCACAGCCATACACCTCCGATGGATAAGACGCAGGGCGGCGCCGAAACGGGCAGAAAAATTTAAAGTAATCCGGCGCGCATTAATGCCTCTTCCATTTCCTGGGCAGTGATTATATCCAGATCGAGATACTCCGTCTTGCCTTCCTCGATCTCGACGACCTTTCCGCGCGTGAGAAACGGGCGCATGAAATCTTCATTCCAGTGCGCGGTCTCTTCGATGCGCTCCCACGCAAAAACTTCATAGCGCCCTGGCGTAATGCCTGTTACCTCATAAGCTCCTCCGGGATCGGCGTCGCCGGTCGGGTAGAGTCGGCTGTGACCGAACTTTCGCGAAGCGGGTACCAGCGTGATCGTGGCGAACTGCGGCGCCTCGCCGCCCTTCGTTCTCAGGCTGCCATTGAGTACGCCGCCGTCGGTGCTGACGACGACTTCCATTGCGCCATCCGGAAATCCTCCCGTGAAGTCCACGACGGAGTCGAGGATCGACTGGCCGGCGAGGCGGAGTTCCTTGAGATAGGGGCCGCCGTAGAGATTATCCACGTCGACGATGTAGCGGCCCCGGGGTATGTCGGAGAGGGTGAAGCTGCCGGCGGCTCCGGGCCGATTGGACCGATTGTCGCTTCCATCCACAGAGCGCAAGCGAATCGAGGCGCGTTTGAGCGCGGCGGCGGCGAGTTCGTCCAACTCACGTTCCCCTTCGACGCGCATCGAGCCGCTGATGTCCTGTACGCGAATGTCGACGATGACGTTTTCGAGAGATTCGCGAACGTCGATCGACGTTGAGCCCCACGTCCTGCTGCCGTCTGCGAAGTCGCTCTGGTGCCAATAGACGACGTGTGCTGGGCCTGCAGGGACGCCGGTCAACACAAAGGATCCGTCTTCTTGAATCGGCCCGCTCGCGCCTGCTGCCCCAGACCGTTCCGCTGGCGACGTCAGCACATGGGAACCCGCCATGTCGGGGTCGGGGCCGACCACCTTGCCGCTGACCGAGAAAAATTCGCGCTCCAGCATCCGAATGTCGATGCCGTCGACTGTTCGCCCGGCCTCCATCGTAATCACCGCGGCGCCGCTCGCTTCCGCGGCGCCGGGATAGAACGTGTTGTCCAGACGCAGGTCTCTTTCGCCTGGCTTGATGGCCCTCAGGGTGGATATCTGTCCATAGTCCTGCTGCGGACGGCGGGCGCGAATGTAGTAGCGGCCAGGAGCCAAGTCTTCCATGATGTAGGCCCCGCGGTCGTCGGAGACGGCGTCGGCCTTGGTTACGGTGGTTCGCCCGCCGCGGAAATAGGTGTAGCGTTCCGCTGTGACTGTGAAGCCCTCAAGCCCGCTGCCTTCGCGGTCGAGCACGCGGCCGGAGATGGAGGCCAGCGGTTTCAGGCTGAAGTTGAGTTCTTGCTGTTCGTTGGGCGCCAGGAGTATCGCCTTGCCCTTGCCTTCAGGCAGCCCCTCGGAGCCGGAGACAGCGACGACATAACCGGGGTGGGAGGCCAGTAAGAAGTAGATGCCGGGCTCTAGTCCGTCGAAACGGTAGCGGCCGCCTTGTCCGGCAAAAATGGTCTTCGGCTCTTCGTTTTGCGAGGGATCATCGAGGCGCGCATGCATGAGTACGACCGCGGCGCCTTCCAGGGGCCCTCCCGCGGTGGAAGTTATGGTTCCAGCGATCAAGCCCGCGGGCGTGCCCCGCGGTGAGGGCTGCTGGGCCCAAGCTGAGGCGGCCAGTAAGACCAAGAGAAAAGCAAGGATATCTCTCATGATTGCCGCCGAATGCCGTCCGTAGGGTAACGGCATTATCCCGAACAGGCAATCATTATTTGGCAATACGAAGAAAGTCTCAGGCACGCGCCCGGTGGACTGGATGGCTGTATTTGCCTACTCGGCCAATGACGCCGGTAATGTCACCGTCTGCGCGCCGCTCTTATCTTTGACCGTAATGACGCCGCCTGCGACCGAAACATCGCTTACGCCCTCGAAACCTTCGGGCGTCTCCACCAAGAACATCATGTAGCTCGTGGAGAACGTCGACTTAGCCGGCAGCCACTGATACAGCGGCGTGTCAAACAGCTTGCCGTCCGAGACGACCGTGCGGCGGGATAAGTCGAACGCTTGGGTGCCGAACTCCAAACCGCGCGCGAGCATCCCTTCTTTCGGGTAACTTTCCCACGTCTGCATCCAGGGGAACTCCGACGTGTTGTAGATGTATCCAATCAGCAGCCGCTCGCCGGGGTGGTGCGCCGTGACCCATGCCTTCTCGCCGCCTACGGTCATCAAGTGTCCGGTGTGATCGCCGGAGCCCAACTTGACCGGCGCCGCGCGCAGATCGACCTTGCCGCCCTCAACGGTCGGGGCCATGGGCCAAACGAACTCCTCGCCGGAAGTGATGCGATGCCGCCGCTCAGGGTTTCCGGGCCCTTCGTAGGGCCGTGTCAGAGCGCGATTCGCCGACATGTCGACCACCGTGACGCCGGGCTCTAAAAAGGGCGAGCCGATCGTCGCGTGCTCGGCCCAGTTGATCGGCCGGTCGAAGCCGAGATGGCTGGTTAGATCGCTGCTGACGTAAACAACGTGTTCGCCGTCGACCATCCGCACGGTTCGTTGCAAAGTTTCCTGGACGATCGGCAGATCGACGGTCTGCACCAGCGTTGTCGTCGTGCCGGCCTTCTCCTGAGAGACCGTTGCCCAGGGCAGGCGGTGAGCCTCGCCGTGGTTCTGCAGTCCCGCGGCGCGCTCCTCTTCAGAAACGCCGCCGAAGCCGTCGACGCAAACAAAGTGTCCCACCGAGGAGCCGAACTGCGGCTCTCGTCCCGCTTCTTGGGCCGCGCGCAAGGGCGCCCACATCGGGCTCAATTTGTCGGGATCCGCTTTGAGCACGAAGTCCACGAACGCTCCACCAGTGGGCAGGATCTTCAGTTCGAGCAGATCGTTCTCCAGCAGAATCGCCGGAAAGCCGAGATATTCGGAGTTCGTCTCGGCCGCCGCGGGCGGGGGCGCTTCGGTCGGCGTCTCGGCGCAGCCCAAGAAGAGCAATGCGGAGATAAGGCAAGAGTGGCGGGCGATCAGCATGGGCACATTGTACAGATCCTGAGCCCGCTCCGACGCTGCGACCGAATGCTATTTGTCCGCATCTCATAGAATGGGGAATTCACCTCAAGGAGTAGGCATGCGTAAGGTTGTCATCATCGGCTCGGGCTGCGCGGGAAATACCGCTGCTATTTATGCCGCCCGGGCCAATCTGTCCCCCCTGGTTATCGAAGGCCTCGAAGCCGGCGGCCAACTCTCTC
>CAMPKL010000105.1 GCA_946887065.1 uncultured Bryobacterales bacterium | reverse complement strand
TTCGGGCGCGTAGCTCAGTTGGTTCAGAGCACCTCGTTTACACCGAGGGGGTCCGGGGTTCGAGTCCCTGCGCGCCCACCATTCTTCATCTCTCCATCCATCCAGCGGCAGCGATCGTGGTATTCGCAACATGCCCGGTTTCCCTTGGAACGAGTGGCGCGGCTAGAATCATCGCAATCAGAGGAGAACTATGAGTTTATTGGCGCCACGCTTTGCCGCCGTCCTTTCCGTGGCAGCACTGACAGCCGGGGCTGCCGACTGGCCCCAGTTCCGCGGGCCGGAGAGGACCGCTATTTCGAAGGAGACCGGATTACTTCGGTCCTGGCCTGAGAGCGGTCCGAAGCTGTTGTGGCGGGCGGATGATCTGGGACACGGCTATGGCAGCGTTGCTGTCGTGGGCGATCGCGCTTACATCGTCGCCAACCGCGGCATGGGCAGTGAATATGTGACAGCGCTCTCGGTGGCCGACGGCAGCCGAATCTGGTCGACCGAAATGGGTCCGGTCGGGAAGCCGGATCAAGAACCGCCCTACGCTTCGGCGCGTTCAACCCCCACTGTCGTGGGTGATGTCCTGTATGCGCTTAGTTCCAACGGCGATCTGGTGTCCATCCAAACGGCGACGGGGGAGATCTTATGGCGGAAGAGCCTGTTGGAGGATTTCGCCGGACAGTCGGGCAGGTGGGCCTACGCGGAGTCTCCGCTGATCGACGGGGATGTACTGGTCGTGACGCCGGGCGGTGCAGAGGCTACCATCGTCGCGCTGAACAGGATGAGTGGTGAAACGATATGGAAGTCCGCGGTGCCCGGCGGTGAGCCGGCGGCGTTCGCCTCGGCTATTCCGACGGTAGCGGCCGAGCGCAAGCAATATGTACAGTTCCTTGACCAGGGAATCGTCGGCGTGGACGCGAGCACCGGAGAATTCCTGTGGCGGTATAACGGCACGGCGTCGGGCCCCGCGAATCCGCCCACCCCAATCGTAGACGGCGACTATGTTTACTCGTCGAACGCCAGGCGTTTTGGAGGCGCACTAGTGCGAATAAGCGACGGCGGGACGAAGGCGGAAGAAGTGTACTTCAGTCGCACCTCTCCGAACACGATGGGCGGGCAAGTCTTGCTCGACGGCGTGCTTTACGGAACGAACCAGGAGGGGTTGGTGGCTACGGATTTTCGCAGCGGCAAGGTCCTTTGGCAATCCGCGGGCGGACCGGGCTCGATCCAATATGTGGACGGCCATTTCTATGTGCATTGGGAGAGCAGCGAGGTCTCGCTGGTCGAAGCCACGCCGGAGGCATTCCGGGAAAAGGGCCGCTTCACGCCGCCGAATCCTCCTAGCGCGACTAATGGACAGCCGAAGCTTACCTGGGCCTATCCGGTAGCGGCGAATGGCCGGTTGTACATACGGGATCTAGGCACGCTGTGGTGCTACGACGTTAGCGGGCAATAACTATTCGCCCCGCAACAAACGTTACAATTGGCGGATCGCCGCGAGCTTTGCGCCGGCGGAATGATTGACGCGCGGCGACGTTGAAATGTTCTGCCGGTTCGCCGGAGGCATCCGGCGCTACCTGAAATACCCGCTCACGGTGGAGGACTGCCGCCGTTTGGTAGCGGAGGCGGAGCGCCTACGCGACCAACATTTTCTACTTTTATTGCGGCAGGCGGTTTACGCGAATCCACGCAGCCCTTATCGGCGGCTGCTAGAGCATGCACGCGTCGAATATGGGGACGTCGAACGAGACGTCCTCTCAGACGGCGTGGAAGCGGCAACGAAGCGACTGTACGAAGCGGGAGTACATGTTGGATTCGACGAATTCAAGGGAAACAGGACGATCGAGCGTCCGGGGCTAAGCCTTGCGGTCAAGGCCGAAGACTTCGACAACCCGGTGATCACGCGAGATTTCGAAGTCTCCAGCGGGGGATCGACGGGCGCTCGCCGGAGAATGGGCATCGACCTGGAAGCGCTCGTGTATGACGCAGCGGTGCGGCGCCTGTTTTACCAAGAAATAGGAGTATTCGGGCGACCACATGCGCTGTGGCGACCTGTACCGCCAGGTTCGTCGGGAATCAAACACGCGCTGAGGGCGGCGAAATTCGGCAAACCCCTGGAGCGTTGGTTCAGCCCGACAGCACGGGAGTGGACAGGGGGCATGTGGCCGTCAGCGGTGTTGACGGGGATGGCTGTGGGAATGGGCCGTCTGGCCGGGAACGTGATACCGCGCCCCGAGCACGTCCCGCTGACAGCTCCTGAGATCGTCGCCCGATGGGTTGCCGAGAAGACTTCAGCCGGGACGCCGGCTCTACTTTCGCTCCCGGCAGGCAGCGGCGTACGAGTTGCACGGTCGGCCTTGGGAGAAGGGCTCTCGCTCCAGGGAGCGGTTTTCGAGGTGGGCGGCGAGGCAAATACCGGCGCGAAGCTGCGAGAGATCCAGGCGGCAGGCGCCTCCACGATCAATTGTTATTCGCTGTCGGAAACCGGGCAGCTTGGGGTGGGGTGCATCCACAGTTCGGAGATCGATGAGGTTCATTTGATCTCGGGCAAGGTGGCCGTCAACCAACACAAGGTATCCGCTCCGGACGGAACACGTGTGGACGCCCTCCTGTTAACGACGGTCCACCCAACGACTCCGAAGTTAATGCTGAACGTGGACATCGGCGACTACGGTGTGATGCCCGAAGGTCAGTGCGGTTGCGCGATGGAGAAACTTGGATTCTCGCGAAGGCTGCATACGATCCGCAGTTATGAGAAGTTGACCGCCGGAGGAATGCACTTCATCGGCAGCAACGTGTTGACCATGTTGGAGGAAGTCCTGCCGGGCCGACATGGGGGGTCGCCGGGAGACTATCAACTTGTCGAGCAAGAGCGGGAAGGACTGAGCCGAATCGGCATCCTCGTCAGTCCGCGAGTTGAGTTGAGAGACGAAACCAGCCTGACAAAGACTATTCTGGATTATCTTGCGGGCGATTCGAGGGGAGCCAAGATGATGGCGGATCAGTGGAGACAGGGATGCGTTCTGGAGGTCATCAGGCGCGAGCCCTACACGACCGCCGCAGGAAAGACTCCGCCGATTCGCGTCATGCCGCGCTGATATGACCATCCGCGAACCAGTTGAAAGTGTGGGGTCGCGACTGAAGGGCGTAGCCGCGTTCGGGCCGGGACTCGTTTACCTGGTCTCATCGATCGGCCCAACCGACCTGGTGACCAACTCAGCTGCGGGCGCGAACTACGGCTACGGCCTCATATGGGTACTGCTGGTGTCGTGTGGGTCGCTTTTTGTCGTGTTGGAAGCGATGTCGCGATACGTGCTGACCACGGGCGAAAGTCTGATGGCCGGCTACCAGCGCGTCGGGCGCTGGGTGGTGTGGATGATTTTGGGCTTCATCGTGTTGAGGCGGCACATGTCGAACCTCGTGCACATCCTGGTCATGGGAGTGGCGCTGGACATGATCGCGCCGCTGGGCAGCCCTTACAGCCAACAGATCTGGGCGGCAATGAGCTGCGCGTTAGGTTTCGGCTTGATTTACTGGGGCCGCTACCCGGCCGTGGAGAAAGCCAGCAAACCGCTGCTGTTCATCATGGGAGGTTGTTTGATCTTGGCCGCGGCGGCTTCGAGACCGGACGTGGGGGATATCGTACGGGGCTTCCTGAATCCGTCTCTTCCGGAAAGCGATGGTTTCTATAGTCCGACGCTCGTCACTATGGCGCTGATTGGCGCCGCAGTGGGCTCGATGACGACGCTGAAGTATTCGGCGTTCATGTACGAGAAGGGTTGGCGTGACGCTTCCTTTCGCCGAAGGCAGCGTATTGACTTGATGCTCACTGCTGGAGGTTCCTTCATTCTGGCCGTAATGATCCAGATCGCGGCGGTTGAGGTCTTGCGTCCTCGCGGGATGACCGTCGAGAATCTTGACGACTTGGCGCCGCTTTTTGAGGTGACCCTTGGCGAGTGGGGCCGCGTTGCGCTGGGACTCTGCCTGTGGGCAACGGTATTCAGCACCTATCTGGGGTCGAACACCGGGTACGCGCTGATGGCGACGGACATCTACCGCCGCTTGGTCAAAGGGCGCGAAGGCCGCGGGTCGAGTGATCCGCTATTTGTCGGATTTGTGGTTTGGTTCTGCGCTTCTCCGATGTACGTCTTGTGGACTTCTTGGAAACCGGTACCTGTCGTGCTTGTGACCGGGATGATGTTCCTGGTGCTGTTCCCAGTGCTGGTGTTTGTGCTGCTCAAGATTACGAATGACCGCAAGCTTATGGGCGAATACGTCAACGGCTGGTTGACGAATACGTGGCTCTCGCTGCTGGCGCTGGGGATTGTCATTGCGACGGTCCAAGAGGGCGCCTCCGTCTGGCTCGAACTGAAGGCGCATTTCTGACCGGGGCGGCGGCGCTATACTGGCGCGGTGAATCGTCGTGATTTTCTGGCCGCGGCAGCGGCCGCTTCAACAGCTTGTTCCACGATGCCTGAGCCAGAACCGGACATACCGATCATCGATACGCATATTCACTTGTTTGACCCCAGCAGGGAGCAGGGCGTGCCGTGGCCGCCGGCGGACGACCCGGTCAAGTACAAGACGGCGCTGCCGCCTCGCTATCGCCAGCTGACCGAGTCACTGGGAATCGTTGGAGCCATTGAAATCGAATGCAGCCCGTGGTTCGACGACAATCAGTGGGTCCTAGACGTGGCTGAGGGCGACACCATCATGGTCGGAACCGTCGGAAATCTGGAGCCGGCCGACCCTGAGTTCCAGGCGCACCTCGAACGATTCTCCAGCAACCCCCTGTTCCGGGGGATCCGGTACGGCAATTTATGGGATCACGATATCCGCGCGCAACTAGATAAACCCGAATTCGTGGAAGGCCTTCGGGCGCTCTCCGCCCACGGCCTCTCGCTGGATACGGCGAACCCCACGGTGGAACTGCTCGAAGACATGATTCGCGTCACGGATCTCGTTCCCGATCTGCGGGTGATCATTGACCATCTGCCGAAGATTGTCGTTCCGGTAGAGCAAGAAGCGGCTTACGAGAGTGCGTTGAAGGAACTAGCCGCCCGCCCGCGGGTGTTTGTGAAGGTATCGGCCGTACTGCTCGAAAAAGATGGAAAGGTGGCCTACGAGCTTGAGCCTTACCGGGAAACGTTGGATCACATCTGGGAGACGTTCGGCGAAGATCGCTTACTGTACGGCAGCGATTGGCCCAACAGCGACACTTGGGGAAGTTATGAACAGGTGTTGGCGGTGGTGCGCGAATATTTCTCGGAGAAGAGCCGGGAAGCGCAGGAGAAGTATTTCTGGCGGAACTCGATGAGTGCTTACAACTGGGTCAAGCGCGCGGCCAATCAACCGGGCTAACGACTTGACGCGGCCGGTTGCGCAGGTCTTAACTGGTGCGATGGCCTCGTCGCAATCCGAACAACAATCCCTCGTTAGCCGCCTGATGGAGATGTCGGGCGGCTACTATTCGCCCGAGCAGCGGCGCAAGTACTTCATTAGCGGTCCGCAGTGGGCGGCAGCCTACGAAGGCCACGCACTCTTCCATGCGCCGACGCGCGAGGCGATTGGCTATGAGGAAGTCATCCGCCGGCTTGGCGAAATGGGCGTGGGCTATTGGACCACCCACGACACGGACGTCATCGCAACGGACGACCTGTTGACGGACCGGCAGTGGGAGACCGTAGCCGGCATCAACAACGCGTTTGGCGAGAACAACGTCCAGTGGTCGATGGTCACTTGCGAAACCTTCCACCACGCGGTTTGGGCCGGAAGCCCCGCGGCGGAAGCCCCTGAGGTCCGTGACTACGGTAAGCGCCGCCTCCGTAACACCGTCGACATCGGACACGAGCTAGGCGCGCAGTTCGCTGTTTATTGGCCGGGAACGCTCGGCTATATGGTGCAGGGCGCGATCGATGAGACGGACACGTTGCGTTGGTTTGCGGACGGCCTGAATGCCGCCTGCGAGCGAGATATCGAGGTCGCCGCGAACAAGGGCCGAGCCACGTTGAAGCACTGCCTGGAGGCAAAACCCTTCGAGCCGCAAGCACAGATCATCCTGCCGACCTCGGACGCCATGATGGCGTTTATCGGCAGCGGCGCGCTGACGCATCCCGAGATGGTGGGACTCAACCCGGAGTACCTGCACGAGCTCATGTGGGGCGGGGCAACGAGAGCAGTTTTGGCGAGGGCCCTGCTTGCGGGCAAGCTGTGGCATTTTGACATCAACGACGGCTACCCGCTCAAGCACGACGTCGATCTGGGCGTCGGTTTGGTGAATCCGCTCGATTGGCTCAATGTTCTGGTGCTGTTAAGAACGCACGGCTATGACGGTCCCTTTAATTTGGACTTCAAGCCGCCGCGGACGACGTCGAACTTCGGCGTGTGGAAGGTGAGTTTCCCGACCGCCGTGGACCGCTTTATTACGTTGTGGGAGATCGCCGGGGAAGTCGCCGAAGACGAAGTTCTAAAGCAGGCGGGCGCCGCGCTGCGCGCCGGAGGCGGTGCGGGAAACGGCGATCTGGCGGCGATCGTTGCGGCCAATCGAGAACTGTTGACATTGCACGAGCTGATCTCGCACCGCTTATTCCAAATCCTGATCGGACAGAACAGGGGCCGGCAGTTCAGCGTCTAGGCGGTCAGAGCCGAGCCTCATGGCGGGCGCTCAACGCGCCCTTGAGATACAGGAATCCCGAGGCGATGGTAAGCGAGACGGTGATCCAGATCACCGCGTCGAGCAGCGTCTGATGCGGCCGGAGCAGGATCAGAATCAACAAAGCCGCCTGGAATGTGTCCGCGGCCTTGCCTAATTTGTTCGGCAATAATCGAACGCCCGTGCCGAGATAGGTCGCGAGCCAGCCGCCTAGGATCAACGCATCCCGCAGTACGATCGGTCCGCCGGCCCATGCGGGTATTCGGCCCACCCAGGTCAGGGCGATCACGGCGCTGTTGATATAAAGTTTGTCGGCGACGGGATCGAGGACCTCGCCCATCGTTCGAATTCGGACGCGGCCCTTAGCCTGTCGTGCGAGAAAACCGTCCAGGACGTCAGTCGCCTGGAGAACGGCGATCAAAGCGAGGGCATACCAGTCGTAGCGCGGGACTTGAGCGGTATTTAGTAGTAGATAGACGAGGGCCGGCGTCGCCAGAAGGCGCAGCATGGTAAGCGAGTTAGCGACTTTGAGCAGGCCGCGGCTGACCCGCTGCCTAGGCGCATCGACCGCTGAAGTCTTGCTTGCCTCTCTCACTTCCAGCCCATTCACTCATCGAACCGTCCCATTCATTCTGACGGAAGTATAGACCCGGCGCTCAGACAGAGTCCGCAAAAGATGACGCGGAAAGCCTCGAAGAGGGTAGAATTTCATCTCCCGCGTCCGACGCCCGTGAGCCGGGCCCGAGCACAAGCCATGACGGAATCATTCGAGAAACTCGGCGTTTTTTACCTGGGTAAAACCTACGACTTGGAGCGCAGCGCGACGAACGAAGAACTCTTGCTGTTTGACTCCAAGGATCTCACGACGCACGGCGTCTGCTTCGGAATGACGGGCTCGGGCAAGACAGGCATGTGCGTCTGCTTGCTCGAAGAGGCGCTGATCGACAATATCCCGGTGATTGCGATCGATCCAAAGGGCGATCTCACCAATCTGCTGCTGAACTTCCCCAATCTTGAGCCGCGCGACTTTCGGCCCTGGATTCAAGAGAGTTCCGCCAGGCAAAAGGGCCAAACGCCAGATGAATATGCGGCAGGCCAGGCGAAACTGTGGAAGGACGGATTAGAAAGTTGGGGTCAAACCGGTGAGCGCGTCCGGAGGATTCGCGACGCGGCGGATCTGCTGATCTATACCCCGGGGAGCGACGCCGGCGTGCCGGTCTCCCTGCTCAAGAGCTTCGATGCGCCGTCGAAGGAACTCGTCGAGGATCGGGAGGCGCTGCAGGAGAGGATCGCGGCGACGGCAGGTTCGCTGCTGGGTCTCCTGGGAATCGACGCCGATCCGGTACAGAGCCGCGAACACATTCTTCTTTCGCTGATTCTCGATCAAGCCTGGCGAGAAGGCCGCAGACTAAGCTTGCCTGCGTTGATTCAGCTCATTCAGACTCCGCCGATTACACGCGTTGGCGTGTTTGGGTTGGAGAGTTTTTATCCCTCGAAGGATCGCTTTGGATTGGCGATGGCGTTGAACAATCTATTGGCATCGCCGGGATTCGAGTCGTGGATGGCCGGCGAGCCGTTGGACTTGGATAGGTTCTTGTACACGCCTGAGGGCAAGCCTCGGTTGGCGATCTTCTCGATCGCGCACCTGGGCGATGCAGAGCGGATGTTTTTCGTTTCGAGCTTGGTAAACGAGACGATGAACTGGATGCGCAGACAGTCGGGAACGACGTCGTTGCGTGCGCTCCTCTATATGGACGAGGTCTACGGCTACTTGCCGCCGACGGCCAATCCGCCATCTAAGCAGCCGCTGATGACCTTGATGAAGCAAGCGCGCGCGTTTGGCTTGGGAGTGTTGTTGGCAACGCAGAATCCAAAAGACATCGACTACAAGGCTCTGTCGAATGCAGGCGCTTGGTTTATCGGCCGATTGCAGACGGACCGCGACCGGGATCGCGTACTTGACGGGTTGGAAGCGGCTGCCGCCGGATCGGGCTCCGAGTTCGACCGGGCTCAGATGGAGCGCTGGATCTCTGGTTTGGATAAACGCGTCTTCGTGCTTTACAACGTCCATGACGACGCGCCGGTCGCGTTCCACACCCGCTGGGCCTTGTCGTACTTAGCTGGCCCATTGACACGCAGCCAAATCCAAGTGCTCATGGCGGAACGCAAAGCGGCGGCTGTTGCAGCGACGCCGGGAAAGAAAGCGGCGGCTGTTGCAGCGACGCCGGGAAAGAAAGCGGCGGCAGCGGTCTCAGCGCGGCCCCAGTTGCCGCCGGAGATTCCGCAGTACTTCGCGCCGGTGGCGATGCTGGGTCCGGGCAACTCACGGCTGGTCTATGAACCAGCGC
>CAMPKL010000104.1 GCA_946887065.1 uncultured Bryobacterales bacterium | reverse complement strand
GCGTGAATGGTGAACTCGTCAAAACGGTTCAAGAGTTGAAGCGCCGCTAGAGAGAAGATCTGGTCCGTTTACGGCCACGACCGGACACTCATACGGTACCGGCGCACCCCAATTTGCCTGATAAGTTTCGCATCATCGACGGCGATAGGCGCTGGACAAACTCGCTCGACCTCGTCAATCAGGGGAGGGAGTAGTATCGTCAGACGTTGAAATTACTGGTCGCGCACACTTTCAGATGAAGGGCCGAAAGACAGGGAGCACTGAAAATCGTAGATACCGAGGCCGGATTTTCGAGCGAAGGAACGTCTCGTGGAGTCATACCAATGCTAGTATTCCACCGTTACTAAGTTCAGAACGCCAGGACAGGCGTCATCTACGCATCTGCCCCTAAACTAAAAGGTACTCTGTTCACTTCCACGTCGAATTCAACTGAAGAGGATTGCAAATGGCTAAGCCCAACTATGCATTCGCCAAGCGTCAGAGAGATCTCGCGAAGAAACAGAAGAAGGAGGAAAAGCGGCAGCGGAAAACTGAAGCGCAGCAGCCGCAGGCCCATGAGGAGCTGCGTCAGCCGCCCGTGGATGAAACATCGAATCCTCAGCCTGAGCCCCCTGTCTTGAATACCGATACCCCCGAGTCCGGGCGCAAGGCGCAGATCGACGCTCTGCTTCTCACACTGCCCGGCGTCAGCACAAGAAAAATTAACGGCCTTGACGCCTACTTCGTCAGCGACAAGATGTTCGCATGCATTAGCGGCGATGGCATCGGGCTACGCCTGCCCGTCGCCATCGCGACCGAACTGCAGTTCTCTAGGGACAATATCGCCCCGTTTCAGCCCGGCGGAATGGCAAGTTCGAGAGAGTGGGTACAGATAAACCGTGCCAAAGCGGATGAGTATGAGAAGGATCTCCAGCTGTTTCAAGCGTCGCTTGAGTTCGTGAAAGCCGCTCGGTCCCGCTAGGTCGGCGGTACCGCTAAGGCGCGCTGCAGGACAATAGTAAGCGCCTGGTATGGGTGGTCGTCTGCGGATGTGGCTGACCGTCAGATCAAGCCTGAATTCCAGTGATCGTCCGCTCGATAGTCTCCCTCGGAAGCACCAAGGGCAGCTTGCGGTTGTCACAGATACATGGCAAATATCTTGGTAGGCACCGCCTCGTGGACCGACAAATCTCTGATCGAGTCGGGAAAGTTCTATCCCAAGGATGCGACAAGCGCCGAGGATAGGCTGCGCTTCTACGCCTCCCAGTTTTCGATGGTCGAGGTCGATTCAAGCTATTACGCGATCCCGGCCCCGGAGACCGCGCTGTTATGGGCGGAGCGGACGCCGCGAAACTTCACCTTCAACGTCAAGGCGTTCCGCGCTCTTACCGGCCATCAGTTCCAACCGCGTGTGCTGCCGAAGGATCTGCAGAAGGCTATCGGCGCGAGCAAAGGAAATCTCTACTACAAGGACCTGGCGCCGGAGATCCAAAACGAAATCTGGATGCTCTTCTTCGAATCGATTGAGCCGCTTCGTCTTTATGGAAAGCTCGGGGCGATTCATTTCCAGTTCGCGCCGTGGGTCACCTCGGGCGGCCCGCCCCGAAAGCATGTTGAGCATTGCGTGCGGATGATGGAGGGCCGCGGGTTAATGGCGGTCGAGTTCCGCAACGCCTCGTGGTGGACCTCGCATGTCCGCGATTCCACCTTGGCCTTCGAGCGCGATCACGGTCTGGTCAACGTCGTCGTGGATGGTCCCCAAGGATTTGGAAGCAGCGTGCCGGCAGTATGGGAAGTCACTTCCCCCGAGCTGGCGATCGTCCGCCTGCACGGCAGGAACGCGGATACCTGGGAAAAGAAGGGGCTGAAGAGATCCAGTGAGCGCTTCAACTACGACTATCCTGAAGCAGAGTTGGCGGAGTTGGCTCAGCCCATCCAGGCGATGTCCCGACAAGTGCGTGTCACGCACGTTGTGCTCAACAACAACTATCAGGATCAGGGGCAGCGCAACGCCAAGACGTTGATGCAGCTGCTGCAGCGCGAACGTGAGCCCACGCCATAGGACGACAGGATGCCTTTAAGGGACTCGATCTGATGTCGAAATCGGATACCCCCCGAACGACTATAGAGCGGGACGTGAATGAAGCCGGGATTTAGCAAGCGGATGAAAGGAGAATTCCATGAGCACTAACAGCGCCCCCGGATACAAGCAGTATCCGAATCACCGCATCACCACGAAGCCGGCCGGCTTGCGCGTGCAGGTGACGTTCAAGGGTGAAATCATCGCCGACACGACCGAGGCCATCCAGATGCAGGAGGCGATGGAAGGCAGCACGGTCGCGCCGGTTGTGTATTACATCCCGCGCAAGGACGTAAAGATGGACCGGTTCGTTCGGACAACTCATCGAACCTATTGCCCGTTCAAGGGCTACGCCGCGTACTACTCGTTAAGGGATGGAGCGGAAAACGCGGTCTGGACTTATGAGAAGCCGTACGACGAGATGAGCGTGCTCCGGGAACTGCTCGCCTTCTATCCAGAGAAGGTCGATTCGATCAAGACAATGTAAGGACGAAGGGCTTGAGAACGAAGAGTCCATCTCAGCGAAATGAATCTGCATCTGAGTTGATCAGCAAGAGAATAGAGGAATTGAACGACTGGCGCGGGAGGACGCTCGCTAGAGTACGAAAGCTGATCAAGGAGGCCGATCCGGAAATCGTTGAAATGGAAATGTCAGGCGCGCCATCGACATTCACGAAGGGGAAAGCATTAACGAAGCCGCCTTGAAGAATCTCATACGTGCGGCCGTGGCGTGTCCGATCTCCAGGCTCCTGTCAGCAATGCCCGCATCGGATCGGTTTTCGCCCGCTCGTTAGCAGTCCAGACTTCGGTTCAACGCAGGTCCTCAACTATCGAGAATCGGGCGCTATTATCGCCATATCTCGGAATCATCACCCCGCCCTACGTCGTTGCACTCCTTATCATATTGACTCGCCGCAATTTAGCGAGGCTGCCACCCAGCTTGACCGATCCAGGCAACGGATGGCCCACAATGTCTTCAGCAAGTCGCGCACAGTCAATCAAGCGGTCAAGATCGATGCCGGTGCGGATTCCCATTTCCTCGCACATAAACACGAGATCCTCCGTGCACACATTGCCCGCCGCGCCTTTGTGGCCTGCAAAGGGGCAGCCGCCCAACCCGGCGACGCTGGCGTCGAACATGTCCACGCCCATCTCGAGTGCGGCATAGGCGTTCGCAATTCCCATGCCGCGAGTATCGTGAAGGTGCAGATTGATCCTCGCAGTGGGATATTTTTCGCGGATTGCGCCAATGGTGCGCTTGATCTGCAGCGGTGTGGCCCATGCCATCGTATCGGCAAGACTGATCTCCATGATGGAGAGGCCATGCTGAGCGGCAATGTCGTAAATCTCGCCAACCATGGCCACTACCCTCTCCAGCGGGATGTCACCCTCAAAATTGCAGCCGAAGGCGTTGGAGATTGAGCCGCGCTCTACCGGTATACCGTGCTGCTTGTAACTGTCCAGCACGCGATGCACATAGGCCGTCTGCTGCGCAAACGTCCGGTTGTTATTCCGCATCAGGAACTTTTCTGATGGATAGAGGGCAATTTTGCCCGTCAGCGTCAGCTTGCCGCTCGCCCGTGCACGTTCCAGCCCTTTTTCGTTCAGCCACAGCGCGGTGTACTGCGTGCCGGGGCGTGGATTGAAGCCGGCCACTACCTCTTCAGCGTCAGCCATGCCTGGTACTCGCCGCGGGTCCACGAACGAGACAATTTGCATATGCTTGATGCCGGTCTCGGACAATGCGTCGATCAACTGTATCTTGCGAGTTGCAGGAATCGAACTGGATTCGATCTGGAAGCCTTCGCGCGGACCCTCTTCATTGATGTGCACGTGCTTGGGGAAATCGGGCATGGCGGATATTCCTTTTTCAACGCGCGTTCCAGCGTGGTTCGCGCTTCTCTACGAAGGCTCGGACACCTTCCTCTCTGTCCGCGCTTAGGTACGGGTTTGGCCCGGCGTCCAAGCGCAGCGCGCTGGGTATAGGCAAGTCCCAACCTTTTACCGCCATATGCTTATAGCGCTGTAGCGTAAGCGGTGCATTCTTGAGCAACCCGCGGGCAAAACTCTCCACGGTTTCAGCGAGCTTGTCACCCGGGACGACCTTATTGAGAAGCCCCCATCGCAAAGCCTCTTCAGCGGTAATGGGTTCGGCGGTATACAGCATTTGCAGAGCGATCGCACGTGGAATCAGGCGCGGCAACAACACGGAAGCGAAGTTGGCGCCCATGCCGCGCTTGGCTTCCGGCAGGCGCAAGCTCGCATGGTCGGCTGCGAAGCGAAGATCGCACGCCAGCGCCAGCTCGAGTCCGCCGCCATGCGCTGCACCGTTGATAGCCGCTATGGTTGGTTTGTAGGTCTCGAGAACCGTCTCGTACAAATTTCTGTCCGGGCCGGTCATCGGAACGACGTGCCGTTTTCCCTGCAATGCGTTTTCGTTATTTTTCTTCAGATCGCCGCCGGCACAGAAGGCGCGATCTCCGGCTCCTGTAAGTATTACTATCCAGACATCCGGATTGACCGACGCATCGCTGAACGCCTCGATCAAAGCCCTGCGGACAGTGGGGTTCACCGCATTGCGCTGTTCGGGCCTATTGATTGTGATGTAAGCAATCCGGTCCCTGATCTCGTAGCGGACCTCTTCCTTCTTGGCAGATTCGATCATGCAGATTTGTCCTTCAGATTAAGCGTTTTGTTAGCCTATTTCGTTGCTGTTTTCGCAGGATCCTTGAGCACGCAGAGAGCGTCTAGCACCCACGCTCCTCGTCCCTTGGCAAGAATTTTGACGGGATTAAGGTCCAGCTCTTCGATGCTATCGCCTAGCTCAGCTACCATGGCCGCGGTAGCGGAGACGAGATCAGCAAATGCATCCAGATCGTGTGTCTCTCCCCCGCGAAATCCCGCTATGAGCGTGCCGAGAGGAGTATTGGCGAGCGCCTGAATCACTTTTGTACGATCCAACGGAAGTGTCAGGTGCCGCATGGCTGCCGCCCCAAAGAGCTCGGCGAGGATACCGCCCGGCCCGACAACCGCAATCGGGCCAAATTCAGGGTCGCGCGAAAAACCGACCAGGGCTTCGACGCCGTCCTTGATGTATGGCGCCACCAGAAACCCGTCCAACTCGACGTTCTCGAGAGCTCGGACGCGTTCATCGAGTCGCTGCCAAGCCGCCACTAACTCGTTCTGGTTTGCAATCCCGAGTTCCAGCAGTCGGTTTTCACTTTTATGCCAAATGCCGTGTCCCGATGCCTTCACCACTACTGGAAAGCCGATCGCCTTTGCTGCATCAGCCGCCTCGGTCAGAGTACGAGCCAGTATTTCCTCTGGCACTGGAATACCAAATTGACGGAGTAGTTCCTTACTACGGCTCTCAGAAAGAGGACCTCGGTACTCCGGGGCAGGCTTATTACGTTTGTTTCCCGCATGTTCGTCGGTGCAAGGAGGGGCAACTGGAAGTAGTGCTTTGCTGATCGCAATCGTATCTAAAGTAGAGCTGCAAAGCGGTATCTTTCCGGCCTCCAACACGGCGCGTTCATCGTCCAGCAACGGGGCGGGCGAGAGATAAATTACTGGCAGATCCGGGTTAGCACGCGCTGCTTCGACGGCGGCACCGGTTATCTGAGCCCGCTTGGCAGGCGTCTGCAACGTTGTCCCGTACACGACGAGCACGGCCGCAGACGGATCCCGGGCCAAAGCAGCTACGTTCGTAATGTAGTGGTCGCGCCCCCCCAAGCCAAGATCGAACGGATTCATGATGCGTGCGGCATCGAAGCGCAGATGTTTGCTGATTTCCGCCACCGTACCCTCGTGAAGTTCCGGAACGGGGATTTGCTGCTCGGAGAAAAGATCTGCCATAGTGATGGCAGCGCCACCGGAAGTGCTGCACCCCACCACGCCGCCCTTTGTCCGCCGGCGTCCCAGGGACAAGATTCCAGAAACCAGCGCCAGACACTCCACCGTCGGTACGCTTCTGATACCTTCGGCCGCAAAGATAGCGTCATAGACCGGTTTCTGGCCTGATAGATGAGACGAGTGTGCGAGCGTCGCCTGGCGGCCAAGCGGAGAGTTGCCGAGCTTGAGAGCGACCACTTCTTTACCAGCGCGACGGGCTCGGCGAACCGCTTGCACAAAAGAATGGCCATCACTCACATGATCCAGGATGAGCGAGATAACTTTGGTCTGGGCGTCCTCGGCAAAATAGGAAATAAAGTCGGCGAGGCCCAAATCCATCTCGCTACCGGCAGAAATGAACCGGCTCAACCCCGCACCAGACTGCTCAAGCTTCGTCACGAATGGGGCAACAAGCGCACCGCTGTGAGAAATGAACCCCACATGTCCGGGCTGAAGCACCCGTCGATGAATCGCGTTCGAGCCGAGCGGGAGGCTGTTTGGGGTGCTGTAGATCCCGTTACATACCGGGCCGACGATACGGACGCCGCTTTCCCGTGATGCTTGCAGCAGTTCTTTGGTGAGACGCTGGCCAGTATCGCTTCCCGTCTCAGCGAACCCGCCGACTCCTAGAACAGCTACTCGAACACCTTTTAGCCCTAGTTGTCGTATGGTGTCGGGGCATTCCGCCGCCTTCACCGTGACGAACGCGACCTCCACCGGATCCGGCACTTCGGGTATGGATTTGTAGGTCGGTATATTGCTGACGGTAGCACCACGGCGGTTTACCGCGAAAAGCCTTCCGCTATACCCAGAAGCAGCCATACAGTGGGCGGGAATGCCAGACGTCTTCTCCAGATCCGTACTGGCACCGACAAATACAATCGATCGGGGTGACATCAACAACTGTATCGCTTCAACGGCGCTTACCGATTGAGTGGCAGTCCGATTCAAAGCCGCTCCTTGAGATAATTCCACCATGGCACTCAGCCTATCAACCGAACTCACTCGACCTTGAGGCCGGCTCGCTTGATTAATTCCGCCGAGCGCTCCACCTCACGCTTGAAGAAAGCTGCCATCTCCGTGGGCGTAGTCCCTGCAGGTTCAATGCCTTCTGCAGTGAGGAGATTGCGAACATCGGACGACTTCAGTGCCTTTCTAGCCTCCGAACTTAATTTGTCCAGGATTGCTGTCGCCGTTCCCGCCGGTGCGAAGAGCGCATACCAGTTTACGTACTCGTATCCCGGATAGGCGCTGCTCATGGTAGGCAAATGGGGTGCTGCCGAAGAGGGTTTTGAACTGGTTACCGCGAGGCCTCTGAGCCTGCCCGCCCGTATTTGTGGCAATGCAGTAGTTGCGCCCAGGAAGGCGAAGTCCACTTCCCCGGCCAGCACCGCATTCATATTCGGTGCACCGCCCTTATATGGAATATGAGTTACGTCGACGCCGGCCAGCTGCTTGAACATTTCGATGGCCAGATGATTTGATGCCCCGCTGCCGTTGGAACCGGCGTTTAGTTTGCCCGGATTTTTTCTTGCGATTGCTGCGAGGTCCTTCACAGATTTTGCCGGCACGCTAGGATGAACGACCAGGAAGTGCGGACCAATCGAAAAAAGCGTGACGCCAACGAGATCCTTCAATGGATCGAATCCGGTCCGCTTGTATAGCGTGACGTTCGCCGCAAGCCCGGCCGACGTGAAAAGCAGGGTATAACCGTCGGGCTGGGACTTCGCGACGGATTCTGCACCAATGAGACCGTTTGCACCCGGTCGGTTGTCAACCACGACGGGCTGGCCCATTGCCTCAGTGAATTTCTTGCCGAGAAGACGCGCTTGGACATCGTTGCCGGCACCAGGTGGGAATGGCACGACAATACGTATTCCTTTAGTTGGATAGTCCTGTCCATTCGCCAATGTCGGGAGCAACAAGATGGCCGCCAGTGCAACGGCGTAATGTTTCAGAGACATTTGACCTCCTTTGGATGAGTTTTCGACTTGGCGTTCAGACGGTGCCACGTTGGGGCACCCGGGCGGTTTTATCACATATTGGAATATTGTCCGCCTTTTGGATAATATTAGGACCCGCCAGCATTTTGTGTCAAACAATTCCCGCCGCTATCGCTCACGTACATGGAAAAGCCACAAACCTCGATCGGGGTCCTCGACAAAGTGATGGACATCCTCGCTTGCTTTGATAAGGGCACTCCGGCCAAGGCCCCACGAGAGGTTGCTGAAATACTCCGGATGCCGCTGCCGACTGTTTACCGGTTCATGCAGGCCATGGCGGAGCACGGCCTTCTCGAGAAAGACGGACGCGAGTTCCGTCTCGGCCTTCGGCTTGCCTCACTTGGCTCCCGGGCAACAAAGGATCTGGATATACGACGCATCGCGCTTCCTCAGTTGCGCGAGCTATCCCGAAAAACGGGTGAACATACGCGCCTTAGTGTTCGGCGTGGGCCTGTTCGGGTAGTGGTCGAATCTGTTGCCGGAGCGAACAACAGATGGCCCTTGAATACGGTAGGCGAGACGCTGCCACTTGGCATTGGAAGTTCCGGCCTTGTCATGCTCGCTTGGCTGCCCAGCGACGAAGCACTCTCTCTTGCGAAGGAGAGCTTTGCGATTTTTGGAATCGATCGAAAGACTGATTTGCTGGTCAAGCGACTGCGGAAGGTTCGTGCCCAAGGTTATTCGGTGAGCCTGGGCGAGCGCCACCCCGACGTGAACGCCGTGGCTGCGCCAATATTTAACGGCGAAGAAGAACTGATTGCGGCCCTCTCACTTACTGCGCCCGTGAGCCGCTGCCCAGCGAAGAAAATAAAGGAGTACATCCCGTGGGTCGTAGCTGCGGCAGCCTGCGTTTCGTCTGCCTTTCGTCCTTAGTGCCTTACGCCCGAAGGCATCCTGACGATGGCGGCGGGCACCATCGCGGGCTCCAACAACGCCAGGCCGAGGAGTTCGCCGACGCGCCGCTCGTACGCCGGTTCACATGTGGAAAAAACCGGAAGACCTGATCGTTATCGTCACCGGCGGGGCGGGCAAGCACTCGGCGTATATCCCGACC
>CAMPKL010000103.1 GCA_946887065.1 uncultured Bryobacterales bacterium | reverse complement strand
AGTCGTCGTGAGTGAGTTGAAAGACGACACGTTCTACGCCGTCATCTGGATGGAAAAGAACGGCGAGTTGATATCGGTCGATTCTCGGCCGAGCGACGCCCTGGCGCTCGCGCTGCGCATGGACTGCCCGATCTTCGTCGAGGAAGAGGTGCTGCGGACGTCGAAGGTCGGCCAAGCCGTTAGCGACAAGGCCTCAAGCGAGGAATTGCGGCGTTGGCTTGAGAACATCAACGACGAGGATCTCGGCCCCTACAAGATGTAGCTTCACGGCCGGGCGGCGGCTGAGGCCTTCGGCCCCGCCTGACGCACTGCTTCCGAGACGCCCTCGGCGTATTTCTTAAAGTTTTCCGTGAACAGGCCCGCTAGCTTCGCCGCCGTGGCGTCGTAGGCCCCCTTGTCGACCCAGGTGTTACGCGGGAGCATGATCTCCGACGGCACGTCGGGACATTCCTTGATAACGGACAGGCCAAAGACCGGGTCGATCTCTACCGGCGCATTTTCCAAGGCGCCCGAGTAGACGGAATCGATCATGGCGCGCGTGTAGCGCAACTTCACGCGGGCGCCCACGCCGTAGCCGCCGCCGCTCCAGCCGGTGTTGACCAGCCAGACCTTCGCCCCGTGCCTTCGGATCTTCTCGGAGAGCAATTGGGCATACTTGCCCGGATGCCAAACGAGGAACGGCCCGCCGAAGCAGGGCGAGAAGGTCGCCTGCGGCTCCGTCACGCCGACTTCCGTGCCGGCCACCTTCGCCGTATAGCCCGAAATGAAATGGTACTCGGCCTGCTCCGGGGTCAGCCGGCTCAACGGAGGCAATACCCCAAAGGCGTCGCAGGTCAGGAAGATCACGTGGTCGGGGTGCGGGCCGACGCAGGGGATCTTAGCGTTGTCGATGAACTCGATCGGATACGAACCGCGGGTGTTCTCGGTAATCGACGTATTGCCGAAATTGACGTGGTGGTGCGCCTCATCGTAGACGACATTCTCGAGCACGGCGCCGAAGCGCAGGGCATCGAAAATCTGCGGCTCCGATTCCCGGGAAAGGAACACGGCTTTGGCGTAACAGCCGCCTTCGATGTTGAAGATTCCTTGATCGCTCCAGCAATGCTCGTCATCCCCAATGAGTTGACGCTTGGGATCGGCCGACAGCGTCGTCTTGCCGGTCCCGGAGAGGCCGAAGAGAACCGAAGAGGTCTTGCCGTCCGCCGACGCGGTCGCCGAGCAATGCATCGACAAGATGCCCTGCTTGGGCATCAGGTAGTTCATCAGCGTGAAGACGCCCTTCTTCATCTCGCCTGCGTAATCGGTGCCGAGAATGACCATTTCCTTGCGCTCAAGGCTAAGGTCAACGGTAGTCTTTGAGGTCATGCCGCTGGTGTAGCGGTTGGCGGGGAAAGCCCCGGCGTTAAAAATGACGCAGTCCGGATCCCCGTACGCCCCGAGTTGCTCGTCCGTGGGACGGATCAGCATGTTGTGCATGAACAGGGCATGGTACGGCCGCGAGCAAATGACGCGAACCTTCAATTGATACGCTGGATCCCAACCGGCGTAGCCGTCGATGCAGTAGAGCACCTGTTGGGTGTTCAGATAGTCGGTCGCCCGTTCGCGGTTGACCATGAAGATCGATTCCGCCAACTGGTAATTGACGGCGCCCCACCAAACATCGTTCTCTGAGTCAGGGTGCCTGACGACGCGCTTGTCTTTGGGAGAACGGCCTGTCTTTTCGCCCGAGTAGGCGATCAGGGCGCCGGTGTCGGAAATCGCGGCTCTCGGCTCTCTGCGGATCGCTTCTTCATACAGAAAGGAGGGCGCGGGATTGCGCAGGACTCGCTCTACAGAGATTCCGTGTTCAGCCAGACTAAAATCCGTCATCGCAGCTTCCAATTCCCATCCTCTAACGGTTGCCCGGCGAGCCGAGCAGTCGCATGTGCTCCACCATGAGGCACCGGTCCATTACCACTTCCATGCCGCCCTGCCGCAGCAGATCCGCCGATTCGGCATCGTAGATCCCTTCCTGCATCCAGACCAGCTTCGCCCCGGACCGAAGCGCAGGGTCCACCAGATCATGGACGAACTCCGCCCGCCGAAACACGTCAATTATATCGACGGATTCGCTTATGTCCGCAAGGCGGGCGAAGGATTGCTCTCCGAGAGCCTCGTCGATGGTCGGATTGACCGGCAGAATCTTGTAGCCGGACTGCTGCAGGTATCGAGCCACGCCGTGACTTGCCCGCCAGGGTTTATCGGACAACCCGACCACGGCGATTGTTCGGGCCTGGTTTAGAATCCGTGCGACTTTTTCGTCGTTCATTTGGCGGCGTCTCCGTCGGCGCAGCAAGCACTCGCTCAATCTCCCTTGGCGTCAAGGGCCGGAAGTCGCCAGAGGCCAGTTTACCGAGCGATAGAGGTCCAAGTTTCGTGCGCTTCAGCTTTTCCACGAGCACTCCGAAGCGTAGGAACATCTTGCGAATCTGCCGATTGCGCCCTTCTGTGAGCACGACTTCGTACCACGGGTTGGCGGCGGCCGTCGTCAGGCGCAGTGGGGCGGGCGCGGTACGCCGGCCGTCGATGTAGATGCCTTCGCGGAACTGTTCCATGGACTTGTGATCGAGCATGGCGTTGACTTTGACCAGGTAGGTCTTGGGCAGCTTGTCCTTGGCGGACATGACGCGATTGGCAAATTCGCCGTCATTGGTGAGCAGCAGCAGGCCCTCGCTAGCGAAGTCCAAGCGGCCGACCGGGTACACCTTGGTTCCGATGCGCCCCAGCAGGCTCGTGACCGTGGGGCGTCCCTCGGGATCTTCCGTTGAGGTGATGTAGCCCTTGGGCTTATTGAGCATGAAGTACAACCGTTCCGTGGGCTTGTTGACCAGTTGGCCATTGACACGTATACGGTCCTTCTCAAAATCCGCCTTCGAGCCGAGTTCGGTGACCACGCGATCGTTGACGCTGACGCAGCCCTGGGTGATGAGTTCCTCGGCCTTGCGGCGGGAAGAGACGCCTGCCCGAGAGAGAATTTTCTGTAACCGCTCTTCCATCAGATCGCCCCGCGCGGAGTCGTTCTACTCTTCCTCGTCCTCGGACCCGTCGGCATGGTTGACGAGTTCCGCCTCATCCGCATCTGAACTCTGAGACTCATCCACACCAGGCAGGCTCGCCTGGGGCTGTTCTACGGCGTCTTCCCCGAGCGCGGCGCGGCTCAATTCTTCCAGTTCTTTCAGATTGGGCAGCTCCGAGAGATTGTCCAGCCCGAACTGAACCAGGAATTCTCGAGTCGTCTTGTACTGCATCGGCTTGCCGACGACCTTCTTGCGGCCGGCGGTGGCGATGAGCTTGTGCTTGAGCAGGGTGTGGACGACGCCGCCGGCGTTGACGCCGCGGATCGCCTGAATCTCCGGGAGCGTGATCGGCTGCTTATAAGCGATGACGGAAAGGGTTTCGAGCGCCGGCAGGGAGAGCCTCAGCTTCGACTGCAGAGACTTAACGAACCCGCGGACGGCGTCATGATGTTCGGCCTTGGTGAACATCTTGCACCCGCCGGCGACTTGCCGTATCTCGACGCCTCGGGCTGGATTCTTGTAGGACTCGATCAGCGTGGCGATGTCGGCCTTGACGACGTCTAAAGGCAGCCCAAGACCCTCGGCGATCTGCTCGGGCTGCAGGGGTTCTTCGGCGACATACACGACGGCCTCGATCAAGGCCAATCGTTCCGCCTCGTCGGGCAAGGTCCCCGGCAAGGCCGCCTGTTGAGGGCTTGGTTCCGCGGCTATTTCCTCACCGGACATCACTTCGCTTACTTCTTCGTTCATCGCAATAAAATGGAGGGCGCTACCGGTACTCGGAGTCCGCGGAGGTGAGCGGTCCGCCTTCACTAAAAACAGCGTCAAACATCTTGTGTTTACGCATTTCGATCGCCCCAAACAGTTCCGATTGGCGCAAGGCGACGGCCTCTAACTTCACGAGTTCCAGCACGGCTAAGAAGGTCGCCACCAGCGCGCGTACTCCCGGCTGCCGCTCGAAAACTTCAAGCAGGTTGACCGGACGGTCTTCGCTCATCAGCATATTCTTGATGAACTCGATCCGGCTGGCGACGGAGACATCCTCGTCCGTGACGTCGTAAACCGGCCGCTTTTTGAATCGCTCCAGCACCTCTTCGAAGGTCTTGACCAGATCGAAGACATCGGCGGCCACGCCCGCCGGTTCGTCGTCGAGAAACGCTTTGGCCGGCGGGTTCGACCAGACGTTTTCTTCAAACAAGCGCTTCTCTCGAAGCATTTGGGCGGCCTGGACGTATTTTTCGTGGTCGAGCAGTTGCCGGACCAGCTCGTCGCGGGGATCCTCCTGCTCATCTTCCGGAATCGTCGGATCCCTGGGCAGCAACGTCTTGGACTTGATCAAGATCAAAGTGGACGCCATGAAGACGAACTCGCCGCCCAAATCGATATTCAGGTTCTGGGCTTGCCTGAGGTAATCCAGATACTGTTTGGTGATCTGGTGAATCGGGATGTCGTAGATGTTGATCTTATGCTTCCGAATCAGGTCCAGGAGCAGATCCAGAGGCCCCTCGTACTGGGGAAGATCGATCGCGAAACCGCCCGAGCCGGACTCATCCCCTGAGGAGTCGTCCAAATCGGGGTCAAACAGTTCTTCGGCAACGGCTCGCATAGGTTCCTTGCCGGCCGCCGGCTCCGATTCCTGGGCCTTCTCGGGCTCCGCAGAACCATTCGGGAGTTCTTCGCTCACGGGGGTCTCAATCAAAGCCTAAAACGGAGGCGCCCGGCGCATTCGCCCGGGCGCCGGCCGAACAAGGCTGTAACCGACTACTCTACCATGCGCGGTGGTCGATTTTGCCCGCCGGGGCGGGCCTAAAGGGGCTGCTTGAGGCGTTAGAGTTGGCGGTCGATTCCGCCGGTTTTGGACTCTTGGGACTCCACGCGAGCGGGGGAAGGCAGCCGCTTTGGAGGACTGGTCGCGGAGGCAAGCTCCTCCAACGAGATTTTCTCCTCGAATGAACGCCGTCGATCTTGTATAGCCTGCAGCCGCGCGGCTACTTCCGCCGGAATCGCCCGGGCGTTTCGGGCGCCGGCAGGCTCTTGGCTGCTGAACATGCCCTCGAAACCAACTAACGCCGAGACCTCCGCGATGCGGAATCCGATCCAGAAGAAGATCAGTCCTCCCATCACGCAGGCCGCGACGAGGGACGTCGCGCCCAAAGCAAGCTCCCACAGAGGTCGCTCAAGCAGTGCGGCTAACACGGTCATTAAAATGAGGCCTTCCCTCCATACCATGACCGGCGCCGCGCCGAATCACAATAGGACTGTCGTACCACCATGCCTGGTGAAACACCCTAGAAGGCAGACAGGGACACCGACCAACGGTTAGCATACGAACTAGCAATCGGGGGCGATCCAGCCTCTGGATTCGGCCCGTGACCGCCGTCCTCATCATTCCCGCCCTCAACGAGGCCCGAGCCCTGCGCCACGTGTTGGAAGAGATTCCCCGCGGGGTCTTCGGCGAAATTATCGTCGTCGACAATGGCTCGACGGACGAAACGGCCCAAGTCGCCAGGCGCGCCGGCGCTAGGGTGGTGGTTGAGCAGCGGCGCGGCTACGGCTCGGCCTGTCTGGCGGGAATCTCGGCCTTACCGCCGCAAGCGGACGTGGTCGTTTTCATGGACGCGGACGGCAGCGATCTGCCGGCTGATGCAGACGCCTTGATCGCGCCGATCGCTCAAGACCAGGCGGATTTGGTGATTGGCTCCCGCGAACTCGGCGACGCGGAGTCCGGATCCTTGTCGGTACACCAGAGACTAGGAAACCGGCTGGCGATGTGGTTAGTCTCGCTGCTGTACGGGCACAAGTACACCGATCTGGGACCCTTCCGCGCCATTCGCCGGTCTGAGCTCGACCGCCTGAGCATGCGCGACACGAATTTCGGTTGGACAATCGAAATGCAGGTTAAAGCCATTCAACGAGGTCTGCGGATCACCGAGGCCCCGGTTGCGTACCGCAAGAGACAGTCGGGACAGAGCAAGATCTCGGGAAGCGTGTTCGGCAGTGCGGCCGCCGGCGCCAAGATCTTGTGGACCGTGGCTAAGTATGCGATTCCCGGGGACCCGACTTGACGCCCTCGGGCGAGCCTCCCACAATCAAGGAAGCGTGATGAGAATTGCCCTGCTGCTACTTTTGTCTTCCGCCCTGCTGTTGTCGCAGGATGAGAGCGCGAAGATCCGTCCAGGCGAAAGCGGCGATACGCAGGCCAAGGTGTTGGGCCAGATCCCGACCGGGGTCCTCGAAGTTGACAAGCTGAGCGGCGCGATCAGCAAGATCGATCTCACGGCGCGAACGATCTCAATTCAAACGAAGAAGGGCCAGCCGGACTTGGTGCTGACCTTCTCGCAGCCCGAAGGCCGCGAGCAGATCAAAATGTCCAAGAAGGCCGAGAAAAAATTCGGCAAAAAGCGTTTGCGCCTCGAAGAGCTAGCAACCGGGTCCGAGGCACAGATCCGCTATTACCCCATGCTGGGTCAGATCATGGAACTGACCGTCGACGTCAAGTGAACGAACCCTACCAGGCGCGCTAATTGGGCCGAGGACTGGCGCGGGGTCCGAATTCGCTGGTGATGGGTTTGCGGCCGGTGAAGCCCTCATCCACCCCATGCCAGTGTTGGATGTGAGACTCGCCCAACTTCCAGCAAAGCAGCACCTCGCGCCCGCCCAAAATCGCAGGGAAATCGATGAGGCCCACTTCGATGTCTTTAATCAGGACGCCGGCCGATTGAATCTCTTCGATGGCCTGATGGACGACATCTTCAGCGCGGCGTTTCAGGCTCTTGCGCTGTGAGTAGTCGGCCGGATCGATTTCCACTCCGCCTAGATAGGTAATCCGCGAGACGACTCGTTCGAGAGCGCCTTCATGGCCCGCAGCCTCACTGTGAGCCTCCACGGCGCTTTGCAGCAGGTGTTCAATTCGCGGAAGCAGTTCCTCTGCTTCTTGCAGTGTAAAAAAACGCGGCATCTGGTCTTAGTCTGGCGCTATGGCCAAATTATATCAGCGGGTCTCAGGCGTACATGCCGCCGTTGACGCTGAGCGTGTGGCCGGTGATATATCCCGCCTCATCGGCAGCGAGAAAGCAAACCGCATGGGCAATGTCGCTGGGCTCGCCGATTCTGCCGAGGGGTATCCTGCCGGCAATTGCCGCCCGGGCTTCTTCGGCCAGGGCCTGCGTCATCGCCGTCTCGATGAAACCCGGCGCGACCGCATTCACCGTGATGTTTCTCGACCCGAGTTCCTGCGCTAGGGACTTGGTGAGACCGATCAGGCCGGCCTTGGAAGAAACGTAGTTGGCCTGCCCGGGGTTGCCGGAAAGCCCCACAACCGACGAGATGTTGATGATGCGGCCCCAGCGCTGCTTCATCATTCCCCGCATAGCCGCCTGGATGCAGCGGAACGCTCCGGTGAGGTTGGTGTCGATGACTTCCGCCCAAGCCTGAGGGGACATCCGCATGGCGAGCCCGTCCTTGGTGACGCCCGCGTTGTTCACGAGGATCTCGACCGGGCCAAAGGCCTTTTCCGCCTCAGCGAAAGCGCTTTTGACCGACTCGGCGGAGGTCACGTCCAGTTCCACGGCGAGCGCTTCCCCGCCCGCTGACTGAATTTCGCTAACCAGATCGGCAAGCTTCCCGGCATTGCGGGCTCCGGCGACGACTCGCGCGCCGGCACGGGCCAGACTCAAAGCGCATTCTCGCCCGATTCCCTGGCTAGCTCCGGTGACGAATGCGACTCGACCTTTCATTGCGACAGTTTCTCCAAACCCGCTAAGTCTCCCACAGCCGACCCTTCTAGGGCACGATCGATGCTGCGCAGCAGCCCGGTCAACACGCGGCCCGGGCCGACCTCCAGGAAGGAGCCGACGCCTTCGGCGGCAAGGCGTTGAATCGATTGCTCCCACAGAACCGGACTGGGAACTTGGCGTTTTAGACCCTCGCGCGCGTCGGCACCCGTCCAAACGATCGCCGCCGAAACATTGTTGACGAGGGGCGTTTTCAAGTCTCCGAAAGGAATCGCATCGAGTTCGGGCGCCAGCCGGTCACGGGCGGGCTCCATCAATGAGCAGTGAAAAGGCGCGCTGACCTGCAGCAGAACGGCTTTCTTGGCCCCTGCGGCTACCGCGATATCGACGGCCCGTTGAACTGCCGCGGCGTGTCCGGCAATGACGATCTGGCCGGGCGAGTTGATATTCGCCGGACTCACGAATTCGCCCTGAGCGGCCTGCGCGCATACCTACACGATCTTCACCGCCTCCAACCCAAGAATCGCCGCCATGGCACCGACGCCTGGGGGGACCGCCTCTTGCATGAAACGGCCGCGTTTGCGCACGAGCTGCACCGCATCGCGGAAGGAAATCGCGCCGGCCGCGACCAAAGCGGAATACTCGCCAAGGCTGTGACCAGCGACGAAATCCGGCTCCAGACCCTTCCCGCGGACCGCGGCAAGCGTCGCAATCGAACAGGTGAGAATGGCCGGCTGCGTGTTCTCGGTCAACCGCAGGTCCTCTTCGGGACCTTCAAAGCAGAGCTTAGAGAGGCTGAAGCCGAGCGCGTCGTCCGCTTCTTCGAAAATCGCTCGCGCGGCGGGAATGGATTCAGCCAGGTCAGCGCCCATGCCGGTCTTCTGGGAGCCCTGCCCAGGGAAGAGGAACGCAGTTTTTGCCATGAACCCAACACGCTAGCCCGTTTGACGGGAAGCTCGCAACAGAACGCCTGCCGTGAGCCCATGCTGTTAAGATGCCGCCATGCGTTGGACCCTGCCGCTTTCACTCCTGCTCGCTGGATTGGCTTCGGGCCAAGGCATCGAACCCTCGGGACCGGATTTGGACCGCCTCGAAGAGCTGTACGTCTACCTGCACCGCAACCCGGAGCTGTCCTTCCACGAGGCTGAGACGGCTGGAAAGCTCATCTCCGAATTGCGGCCCTTGGGCTACGAAATCACGTCGCCGATCGGCGGCACGGGTTTCGCTGCGTTACTGAAAAACGGAGAGGGACC
>CAMPKL010000102.1 GCA_946887065.1 uncultured Bryobacterales bacterium | reverse complement strand
GGGGATCCTGGGAGTCGCTGTCTCCCGTAGGCGGCCTATGGCCGTGGGCTAAAGCCCAACCTTCCTCTTCTTTGGTGATCAAGCCCCGCGGCGAGTGAGCAGCCAATTCGGCCCGGCTTCGAAGGGTCTTCATGACCGCTGCGGAGGCCGCCGGCCGCAATTCCGCGACGGAAACCAGCCAGCGCTCGCCAGACAAGAAGCCCCCGACGGAGACGACTGCGTAGCCTACCTTCCAGTCCGTCTCTTCGAGGAAAAAATCGGAAATCCGTCCAGCGGAACCGTCTTCCGCCTCGACTTCAAATCCGATCATTTCTTTCAAGCTCACCATGAACGCCGCCCTCCCTACGGGTAGAGACACCGGTGAGGCCGTTCGTTTCAACACGCGACTGGGGTGAACTCGGGATGTGGAAGACCGCGGGGACTGTTAGCCCCCGCGGCGGATTCAGCCTTAGGCCAGCAGCCCAAGCCGGTCGTCGATTTGAGGCGTCTGGGAGGTAAGAAATACCTTAAGTTTTGACTTGGCTCGCGAGATGCGCACTCGGACGGTTACCGGGTTGAGGCCCGTCTGTTTGGCGATCTCGTCACTGCTGTAACCAGCCACATAGTGGGCGGTAAGTAGGCGCCAGTCACTCTTGGAACAAGACTGCGCGCTCTTGGTTAGATCGACCCGCACCAGGGTGTTCGCGGGGCTGACGGAAAACTCACGTACCGGTAGTTCTTCCTCGCGGCTCTCTTTCCTATAGCGGCCGCGGAAATAGTTAAGGGCAATCGTGTTTACCCACTGCACGACGCGTTTGGCTTCTTTGAGGTGTTTGCGCTTTTCCCATCCGCGTGCCCACGCCGCTTGGGCCGATTCCTCCGCTGTAGAGGCTTCTACTCCGCGAGACAACAAAAAGCGGACCGTATTTTGGAATCCTTTCTCGTAGGCTTGTGCGTAATCTGTGGCCGTCATAACTTTTTCCTTCCGGGCGCTGGCCTACCGAGTAGCAACCAGGGCGCCAGTCAGAGCCCCCTCTGGTTTCAGTACCTTGCGGTGTTTGCCAGGGCGCGGAGAGGGCAATAGTTGCCGAAGTCGGAAAAGTTTACCCGGAAGTTTTGTAGGGAAAAACAAAGAGGGATCTGCCTCCCCAGCAGATCCCTCAAACGGATGGGTTCGTCTTAATCGACGTCCAACCGTTGGAGCGTGGCAGCATTGATCCGGCCCGTGGCGGGCAGATCTTCGTCTTGCTGAAACTCCTTCACGCCGGAGCGTGTCTTGTCTCCGGCAACACCATCAATCGGGCCGTTGTAGTAGCCCTTGTTCATGAGCGCTTTTTGGACTTCCTTGACGTCGTCTTTATCGATATCGTCTCTGTCGACATCGTCATCAAAGAAATCACCAATGGCATCGCCGGCCTTCACGGCCCCGCGCGTAGTTTTTTCCACGACGGTTCCGATGCCCTTGCCAGTGGCGTCAAGTCCCTTTTCTGCGCCGTCGCCGGCCTTCTCAAGGGCCTTTTCGGTGGCGTCGCCGGCTTTCTCGGCGGCATCGCGGTCCTTATCTTGGGCCTGCAAAGCCGCCGAAGTTCCTCCGGCCACGACCATCGAGAGCGCCAGCAAGGCGTGTCGAATCAGTTTGCTCATAATGCACTCCTTCCGCGTTACGCCGTTCTCATGCGTGTGCGGTATTCCTCGACCTCCTTCTCGGCTTGCTCGCGCGCGACACCGTACCGCTCTTGGATTTTCCCAATAAGCTTGTCGCGCCTCCCGCCGATCACGTCGAGGTCGTCGTTCGTCAGCTTGCCCCACTGTTCGCGGGCTGCGCCTTTGAATTGTTTCCAGTTACCTTCAATTTGATCCCAGTTTGTCATGGTTGTTTCTCCTTCTCTTCCGTTCAGGGGGCCCTAGGACAGGCAGCGTCAGACGACGGATCTACCCTGCACTGCGCGCGCAATCATCGAAACGACGAAGAGCACGAGGAAGAGGAAAAACAAGATCTTCGCGATGCCGGCCGATGCTCCGGCGAGGCCGCCGAATCCAAACAGGGCCGCCAGAAGCGCGACGATCAAAAATGTTAATGCCCATCCCAACATGGTTTGAACCTCCTTGAAAAGAGCGGCTTGTTGTTCACGCCGGTCTTCACGCTGTAGAGGTTTCAGCGTTGGGAAATGTTTCAGAGACCTGGCTCAACGGCCTTCATTGGCGTCGACGCCGGCGGCGGTGCAAAATGCCGTCCCAGCGGGAGTCGCCTTGGCTGGGATAGTTCAAGGGTTCGATGTTGCGCCAGTCTTCGCGGGTGCGGCCGTTGTAGTCGAAGACGACCTGGCCGTCTTTTACGGTCATCTCGCAGACGAGCTTGCGGTCGCCTTTCTGCAGACCGCCAAAACTATCAACGAAACCGAAGTCGCCCGTCGCCATGCTGAAGATCCCGAGGTCGGCGATGGCGCCGACGGTGAGGTGTCCCAAATCGTCGCGCTTGATCTCGCGCGCGGGATTCGATGTGGATTGCTTGATGACGTCGTCAAGCGACTCGCCTAGTGCGAGGAACTTGCTCATCGTGTTGAGCTGGCTCAGCATGCCGCCGTTCATCGAGCCGATGTGCAGGTCGGTCGAGATCGAATCGGGCGGGAAGCCGGCTTTGAGGTGAGCGGCCGCGACGCTCCATTTGAAGCTGCCGCCGCCATGGCCGACGTCGAAGTAGACGCCTCGCTTACGGCCGGCGACGAACCCCGGGTTCGGCGTGCCGTCTTCGAGAATTTCGCGGCGGTTGCCGGCAAAGCAGTGCGTGTAGATATCGCCGGGCCTCAGTTTTTCGCACAGCAAGACCTCAATCGGCCTCTCGGGCAAGTTCGAGCCGAAGTCGATCATGACCGGAACGCCCGCGCCGTCTCCGGCCCGCACAGCTTCTTCAACGGGATACCATTCGGGTCCGCTAAAGTGCGCGCACTTTACGCCGACGACCGTATCGGGATACTTCTTGGCCATCTCGACAGTCGGCGCCGCCTTCATGTCGTCCATGTCTTGCTCGTAGCGCCCGCCGCGCATGCCATGGCCCGCAATGTTCAACATGGCCAGGATGCGCGTCTGCTGACGGTCGATGACGGTCTCTTTGAATTTCTCGAAATTGCGCCAGCCGGCGCAGCCGGCGTCGACCACTGTCGTGACGCCCACTCGCAGGGTGTAACCGTCCGGGTAAAGGCTGCTGTCGCCTGCATAAGAGCCGCGCTCATTCGTGCCGGCGAACGTGTGGGCGTGCAAGTCGATGATCCCGGGCGTCACGTAAAGTCCTTGGCAATCCACGACTTTGAAGCCCATCGCCGGGTCGATCGACTCGGCGACGGCGGCGACTTTACCGTCGAGCAGAGCGACGTCGCGGACGGCGCTGATGCCGTTCTTGGGATCGATCAGATGACCGCCCTTGAGCAGCAAATCGTACTCGCCGGCGGCGCGACCGCTGCGCGAAAGCGTCAGCGCGGCGGCGCCTGCCGCCAAGAAATGTCTGCGTGAAAGGGTGTTGTGCAATTGACTCATGACCGCCGATCAGTCTAGCGCTGATTCGCTTGCGAATCCACTGTCCGTGCTTCTGGTGTTTTTGACGGTCTCCAGGCGTGTAGTTATCGGCACAAAGGCGGCTACGGCCCACGGCTCGTACGAAGCGTGAATCCAGCCGAAGGCTTGGTCTAGGCCGGGCCGCCGCCCTATACTACTAGCGGCCCGTATCCCGGGCACGGAGCATCGCCATGGACGTATTCGGTTTGCGAGAATCATCAAAGAATCAGAAGACGGAACTTTCCCGCCGCAGCTTGTTTCGCGGGAGCGGCCTGACGGCGCTGGCGGCCCTCGGCGCCGCGGTCCCGGCGGAGGCCGCCCTGGAACTGGGCCCGAACCTGTACGAGTCCATCGGCGTGCGGCCGATCATCAACGCGAAAGGCACGTTCACCATCGTCAGCGGCTCTCAGAGCCTGCCCGAGGTGAAGACGGCCATGATGGAGGCGTCGAAACACTTCGTGCATATCGACGAGTTGATGAACGCCGTGGGAGCGCGCATCGCTGAGTTAACCCAGGCGGAGTCCGCGATGGTGACTTGCGGTTGCGCCTCGGCGCTGACTCACGCTACAGCGGCCTGCGTCGCGGGCGGCGATCCGGAGAAGATCCAAAGGCTGCCGCAGCTCGACGGATTTACCAAGACCGAGGTCATCGTCCCCAACTACTCGCGCAACGTATACGACCACGCGATACGCGCCGTGGGCGTCACGATGGTCACGGTCCCGAATCTCGAAGAGATGCGCAAGGCGATCACCGAGAAGACGGCGATGGTCATGGTGATGGCGCAGCCGGCCGACCGCGGCGAATTCGGCCTGGAGCGTGTCGCGAAGTTGGCCCATGAATTTGGCATCCCCGTCTTAGTGGACGCCGCTGCCGAAGGATTGACGATTCCCAACGTACACCTGCAGCGCGGGGCCGAATTGGTCGGCTACAGCGGCGGCAAGGCGCTGCGCGGTCCCCAGACTGCCGGCCTGCTCATTGGCCGCGCGGATCTCATTCGCGCCGCTTGGACGAACTCCTCGCCGCACCACACCTTCGGCCGCGCCATGAAGGTCGGCAAGGAAGAGATCATGGGCATGCTGGCCGCCGTCGAAATGTGGGTCAAACGCGACCACGATGCTGAATTCAAGGAGTGGGAACGCTGGCTCGACATCATTGCGACGGAAGTGAAGAAAGTTGACGGCGTCACCACCGAAGTGCGCCAGCCCAACGACCTCTCTAACCACACGCCTACGCTGCGCATCAACTGGGATAGCGCGAAGCTGGGCGTTTACGGCTCGGAAGTCCTCGACGAGCTGTACGCCGGTACGCCGCGCATCCTGTTGGCTAACGGCTCGGGCGATCGGCGTACGGGCGGCAACAGTTCAGTCGGCGTCTCGCCCTGGCAGATGATGCCCGGCAACGCCGAGATCATCGCCAAGGCGCTGCACCACAAACTGACCACGCCCAGTCCGGCTCCGGCTGCCCAGCCCAAGGGCGCCGCCGCCAACGTGGACGGCTACTGGGACGTGGAGATCGACTTCGAGCTCTCGCCCGCCCAGCATTCCCTCACGTTTGAGCAGAACGGCGACACGCTGGCCGGCTACCACCGAGGCGACCGCACGGGCGGGAACCTCAGCGGCTACTTGGAGGGCAATAATGCCGTCTTCACCAGCCGTCATCGCTATGAGGGCGCCGGTTTTGGCTTCACCTTCAACGGAACCGTCGACGGCGATTCCATGGCCGGCGAAGTTGACCTCGGCGAGTACTTCAGGGCGCCGTTCAAAGCGACGCGGCATAGCTACGGGAGAGGCGGACGCCGGGGCTAAGCTTTCGCCAGCACTTCGCTTAACCGGCGGCCGACGATGGCGTCGTCGCCGGGTTCCATCATCCATACGCCGATGACCAGTTCTTCGTCGTTGGTGCTGGGATTGACCTCGATGCTAGGCGTGCCTTCGCGCATGGCTTTCGCCGCATCGCGAGGCTGGACGCCGGTTGCCGCGTAGTCCCATTTCAAATGCAAGTGCGGCACGTGGTTGGCGATCGGCGGAACCTGCACTTCCGTCGCCAGGCCGGGGACTTCCTTTACGGCCTGCGAAATCGTTTCGCAGCGGCTTTCCCAGTCCTTCCAGACAGCGTCGTGGTCCCGGTCGATGAACATCTCCAGCGCAACCAGCATGCCGACAAGTTCTTCTTTGTTGACCTTGTTGGTGCGGCAAACGGTGTCGCCGTTCGGGCTGCTGTTCATACGGCCCGCTTCGATCAGATCCTTGCGGCCCAACAATAGCCCCGCAGATTGCGGCCCGCGAATGCCTTTGCCGCCGGAGAAGACCAATAGGCTGTAGCCCATCTCGGTGAAGCGCCACAGATTTTCGACCGGCGGGACGTCGGCGGCAGCGTCAATCATCGTCGGGATGTTGTGCTTCTTGCCCAGCGCCGCGAACTCTTCGGGGCCGATCTGGCCTGCCTCGGCCTCGTGATTGAGGAAAAACATCATGGCCGTCTTGTCGTTCACCGCCGCGTCCAATTCCTGCGCCGTCTCCACTTCAACGATCTTGACGCCGATGTTGCGCACGGCGTGGTCGTAGCCGAAGCGGTGCGATTTCTGGAAGATCACTTCGTTGGCCATGCCCTCGGTATCGGGCAACCGCCGAATCTTGTCGCGGTCCGTGCCTGCCACGCAGGCCGCCGTGCCGATCGACAGCGCCGAGGCGGCGCCGGCCGACACCAGCGCCGCTTCCGCCTTGGTTATCTCGGCGATACGTTGGCCCACGGCGTCATGCAAGTCGTTGAGCGGCACGTACTGCCGCGAGGCGCTGGCCATCGCCGCGAACACCTCTTGGGGCATCAGCGAAGCGGTGAAGGCCGTATAGGTTCCGGCTGCGTTGATGAAGGTCCTCACGCCCAGGCGCTTGATGACGTCCGCGCCGGCGGCGGCTTGCGAAGTGGAGCAGGCGCCCAGCGCTCCAAGGCCCGGCAGGGCGGCCAGCGCCTTCAGAATGCTGCGGCGATCAAGAGACAATTTTTGAAGATCCATGGAAGGCTCCCGGCCCAATCGGCTGCTCGCCATTATATAGGCGCGAACGGATGCCCGCTTTGATAGGATTACGGCAGTTAGTTCTTACCATGCGCTTCCCGATCCACGCCCTTCTCGTCTGCCTCGCGCTGTCAGCGGCGCCGCCATCCATTTTCGCCGGCGAGCAGGACCGGGAGGTCGCGGAGTGGGTGCTGTGGCTCGGCGGCACGGTAGGCATTGAAAGCAGCGCGGGCAGGATCGACGACGTGGCGGCACTGCCGCAGGGAAACTTCGAGTTAGAGCTGGTCGATCTGGTGGGTTGCAATATTTTCCCGCCCGCGCTCAAACGCCTAACCGGGCTGACCAAGCTGCGCGTCTTGAATCTGCCAGGCCCGATGTGGAACCCTCGGGCGGGCGCGCGCACGGATTACAGCCGCGATCTCAAACACGTTGCCAACATCGCAACGCTCGAAGAGATTACCTTCAGCTACAGCTTTCTCGATTTCATCAAATTCCAAGACGAGGGCTTGGAGGAGATCGCTTCGTTGCCGGGATTGCGCGTGCTGAGCTTGGAACGGACGCGAGTGGCCGGTCACCGACTCGCGCCATTCAAGCAGCTCGAAGAACTGGACCTGACCTACAACCCGGTCGACGACGAAGCCCTAAAACAGCTTGAGGACAAGACGGAGTTGCGGCGGTTGCTGCTCGGCAGCACGCTCATCACCGACGCGGGCTTGCCCTATCTCAGCAACCTGCGCAAGCTGGAACATCTCAATCTGGACGGCACGAACATCAGCGACACGGGTATCGCCCATTTGGCGGGGTTAGTCAATCTCAAGAAGCTCGGACTGCTGGGCGCCGAGTTGACGGACGATGGTTTGAAGAGCTTGATGGGCATGACTCAGTTGGAAGAGTTGAATCTCTATCGAACGAAAGTCACGAACGTGGGGCTCGAATCGCTGAAGTCGCTGAAGAATTTGCGCGAGATTGAGTTGCGTTACACCAACGCGTCGGCCGCCGGCGTCGAAAGTTTGCGCACGGCTCTGCCGAACGTGAGGATCGACTACCTGGATACGTCGGTGCGGCCATTGATCCCAGATGGGGCCGATCGCGTCCTCTCCCAGCGGACCCCCGCTGCCGTGGCGGACTGGGCGGAGGCGATGGGCGGCGAGGCGACGATGGAGAGCGGCGCTCTGGTCGCTATCTCGCTGGCCTCAACCAGCGTCACGGACGATCTGCTGGAAAACATCGCCGGGCTCGCTTCGCTGCGAAGGCTGCAACTCGAATACACGGAGATCAGCGATATCGGCGTGCGTCATCTGGCGGGATTGACCGGTTTGGAAGAAATCAACTTGACCGCGACGATGATTTCCGACGCTGGACTGGCCTCGCTGAAGGGCCTCACAAAACTGCGTGACGTCGCTTTGAAACATACGCCCGTGACCGGCATCGGGTTGGACAACTTGGCGGCGGCGACAGGCTTGAGCCGCCTCGACCTGGCGAGTTCGCCGATCACGGACGAGGGACTGGCGCGCATCGGCGCATTGAGCTCGCTGCGGAGCCTTTCGCTGGCCTATACAAACATTACGGATGCCGGGCTGCCCCGCCTACAGGCCTTGCAGCTCGACGAGTTGGATTTGGCCGGCACGGATATCGGCGACGACGGTTTGCTGCATCTTGCGGCGTTTACGTCGTTGAAATCGCTATCGCTAAGCTATACCCGCATCACGGATAAGGGTTTCCCGCTGGTGGCTTCGCTGACCAACCTGGAGTCGCTCGGCCTGGTGCGCACGCGCATCACCGACCAAGGCATCGGCGCGGTCGCGGCCTTCAAGAATCTGCGATCGCTCAACCTCGATTACACCGACGTGGGCGATTCGGGGCTGGCTCTGCTGACAGGGCTGACGCAACTCGAAGACCTCAGCCTCGACAGTGCCAATGCCGGCAATGCCGCCGCCAGCTCGATCAAAGAATTTAAAAATTTGAAGCGCCTCAATCTCTATCACACGCTGATCGACCCCGAGGGTTACCAGGCGATCCGGAGCGCGCTGCCCCAATGCAAGATCGTCTGGGAAGAGAAGTCCGCCGGGCCGATGCGCCGCAGAGGTTAAGAGATACTGCCATGACGCGACTCGCCGCATCCTTGATTCTGGCCTTGATCCTGTTCCTTCCCGCCGGGGCCGTGAGCCCGCAAGAGGCGACGGCCTGGGTCGAAACGGTCGGCGGTACGTACGAGCGCAATCCCGCCGGTGAAGTCGTGTCGGTCGACCTCAATTCCGCGTGGCTGACGGATGCGGATTTGGAACGCCTGATGGCGTTTCCGCAACTCGAGTCGATCAACCTCAACTACACGAAGGTGAGCGATCTGGCCATCGAGCGCATCGCGCCGCTGGAACACGTCAAGCGGCTCGACTTGCACTACGCCGAGTATTTGAGCGATGCGGCGATCGCGCATATCAAACATTGGCGCGAAATCGAGCACCTGGACGTACGCGGAACGAAAGTTTCGAGCACGGTTTTCGAACACGTTTCGGGCATGCCGAAGCTGCGCTCGCTCGATGTCGCGCACAGCCGGGTTACGGA